>JBOGDU010000020.1:0-3969 GCA_050743145.1 Jiangellaceae bacterium
TGTACGACGAATGTGGGGGTGCCGGGTCCGCCGTGACGGCACGCAATCCGTGGAGCCTGCCTATCCGGCCCGCCCGCACCGCCTCGCGAAGCGCCTGGTACCCGGCGTCGAACCGGCGCTGGAAACCAACCTGCAGCGCCGTGCCGGCCACCTCTACCTCCTTGAGGACGGCGACCGTGCTGGCGACGCTGCTGGCGACCGGCTTCTCGCAGAACACCGGTAGGCCGGCTTGGGCGAGCGCCACGAGCAGTTCAGCATGCGTGGGAGTGGGCGTCGCGATGACGGCAGCGTCGACGCCGGCGCCGAGGGCGTGGTCGCTTGTTATCGCGCCGATCCGGTCGGCGACCAGTGCGGCGCGGGTTCGGTCGCGATCGGTGACGACGACCTCGTCGACCTCCGGCAAGTCAACGAGGGTGGCGGCGTGGAACGCACCGATACGTCCAGCACCGATCACGCCGACCCGCATGATGCGCCTCCGTCCAGGCACGCCGCGACGTTTCTGCGACTCCCACACTCGGCCACCCCGGGCATGGAGGCAATGCGTGCGTTGAAACGGCAGCTGTTCCCTAGAACAGGACCTTCCCTAGGCCTCTTCACACACAGGGGAGCCAGGGCAGGATGTTCGCGAGTTCTCAGGCCCGCTCGCGCAGCGGCCGGTAGTTGGCGTGGAAGATTCGCTGACCAAATCGCTTGAGCAGAAGGTTGCGGGCGGCGGGGTAAAGCGTGCGGGTACGGTCCCGGTGGTGCGTTTGCCGGAGCACCCATGCGGTGCGGGGGCGTCGGCGGCGTTCGTAGGACGTAATGCCTTCGACGATGCCGGCGGCCGCGGTAAGGCACTCGGCCAGGACGATGGCGTCCTCCAGGGCCATCGCGGCGCCTTGAGCCATGTTGGGTGAGGTGGCATGCGCGGCGTCGCCAATGAGCAGCACGGCGCCGTGCGACCAGGAGTCGAGGACAACCTCCTCAATGGCGTCGGCGTGCCTGGCCCCATTGCCGCTTCCGGTGCCGCTGTCGGCTTCATCGAGCACGTCGAGCAGGGTGGGCACCGGCTCGGCGTAGCCGGCCAGGAGTTCGCGCAGCGGCGGCGGCGGCGAGGTGTGTGGCCCATCGCAGTAGCAGTACACCAGCCCGTCGCCGATGGGGATCGTCAGAAACGACGAGTTCTGACCGAGCTGCACCGACCACATCGGCGCCGCGTCCGGCCATGCGACCACGAAGCGGCGTGCGTACTGGCCGACCGGGCGGGGCGCGCGGGCATCGAAGACCAGCCGCCGCACCGTGGAGTGCAGTCCGTCGGCGCCCAGGACGAGGTCGTAGCGGTCAATGAAGCCGTCGTTGGACGTGACTGCGACACCGTCCTCGTTCACGGTCAGCGCCTGCGGGCTGTGTCCCCACCTGATCGGCACGTCGCCGATCCCGGCGAGCAGCACCTGATGCAACTGTGCCCGATGCAGCGCCAGGCAGCGGCCGACACCGTTCCACACATCGGCCGTCTCGATGTCGAAGAGCAGGCGTCCACGGTGGTCGGCGACGCGTTGCCGCTCAATGCACACCGCGACCTCGGCCACCTGCGCGCCAAGCCCGAGACTGTTGAGGGCACGTACCGCGTTGCCGGGTAGGTAGATCCCGGTGCCCTCGCTCATCGGCGCGGCAGCACGTTCGATGATCTCGACCGCCGCGCCCCAACCGCGCAGCGTGCGAGCCGCCGCCAGCCCGGCAATGCCGGCACCGACGACGAGAACTCGAACACCGTCACCCCGCATGTGCCCCCCAATGTCTGTGGTCTTGGACAGTCATGACTTCCTCCTCAGCCATGTGGAGGGAGGACGGCCGCCCGCGTCGTGGCGCCGATCGTCGGTATGTGGTTGTGCCGCATGTCGCCGAGCAGGACGCGGAGCGCCGTGGAGGGTCGGAACAGGCGCGTCGCCGGTGCCTGGAGGGCGGCGACTCGGAAGAACTGCTCAGCCACCGCCGGGTCGCGCTCGGCGGCGATCAGGGCTCGGTTGACATAGGCGTTGATGACCCGAACGGGTAGCGGCCGCGGCCCCTTCACCTGCGGCAGGGCCAGGTCGGAGCCGACCGTGAGTCGCCACGCCCTGTCGATTGGCTTCGCGGCGGCCCGGAAGAACCGCCGGGCCAGGTCGCGGTCGCCGCCGGCCAGCGAGTCGCGCAGTGCCTCGGCCTGCAGCGCGGCGACGGACATACCCAGGGCGTACGCCGGGTTCGAGTTGCAGATCGCGTCGCCGAAGACGAGCATCCCGGCCGGGAAGCGGCGCAGCAGGTCGTACCGCCGGCGAACGTTGGCCAGGAACCGATGGGCGACGATCTCGTCTAGCGGCTCGGCGTTGCGGATCGCGGCGAAGACGTCCGGCGGTGCGATGGCCTCGATGAAGGCGAGGAAGCCTTCGGGGTCGGTCGGCGGGTGGTGTCCGTCGTACCCGATCGCCGTCAGGATCCACCGTTCGTGTTCCTGCGCGAACAGCACGAAGCCGGTGGGTCGGCTCGGCTGGGCACCGACGGCGACGATCTTCTGCCCGCCCAGCGCGCCCGGGCGCAGCCGCAGGTGTCGAGAGGCGTACTTCAGCTGAATGGTGAGCTGCTCTTCCGGCGGCTGGTCGTAGCCGATTGTCGCCAACCAGGCGCGCATGCGGCCGCCGCGTCCAGTCGCGTCGATGACCAGGTCGGCGTCGAGGCTCTCCTCGGCGCCGTCGGCGGCGAGATGTAGGACCCGCACCCCGGTGACGCGGTCTCGGGCCGCGGTTGTGATGAGCTCGAGGACCTCGCACCGGTCGACGATCTCGACCTGGGGCAGCGCTCGGACCCGCGCGCGAACCTGGCCTTCGAGGTACGGCCGACCGGCCTGACAGATGAACGGACGTTCGGGGCGGCCCCTCAGGCTGAGCAGGTGGCCGCCCGGGGCGAAGCGTAGCTCCCCGAAGTCCCCGATCAGTGGCAGACCCTCGGCGCTCATGTCTTCGACCAGGCCGGGAAAGAGTTCGTCGAGGATCTGCATCCCGCGGGGCACCAGCAGATGGGCGTGCCGACCCTGGGGGACACCCTGCCGATTCTGCATCGTCTCCAACAGCGGGTCGCGCTCCACGACGGTGATGCGCTCGTACGCATCGGCCACCACCCGTGCGGCGAGAAGCCCGGCCATGCCGGCCCCGAGAACCACCGCGTGGTCACCCATCTTCGGCATCGTTGACCTCCCGCGTCGTGACATGTGCTGCGACCCGACTCGTACGGCGCCTCCAGCTCCTGCCCCTGTAGCCGTCAGTCGCAGGAGACGGCCGGGTTGAAGGGCGCGAACGTGCCGGACGGATTGTTCTTCCAGATCCAGGCGTGGAGCGCGAAGAAGGCCGGGATCTCAAATCGATTCGGGAACCCGACCGGCATGAACTCCTGACCGAAGAGCGTGGGCATCTCGTCGCCGTGTTCGGCGATCCAGGGTTCCTGGAACACGACGTACTCGACCGCCACGAGGCGCAGTCGTCCGTTCGCATTGGGTGCGTAGACGAGAGCCTCAGGCTGGGTCGGGTCGAGGGTTGTGTCGAGCAGTGCGCCATTGATGTAGTGGAAGCCCATCGCGCCGGTGTCGTCGAACGACGCGATGCACTCGTGGAGTGGGACGCCGGCAGGCGGGAGACCGTAGCCGGCACCCTCGGCCTCGGCGAGCTGATGGAAGCGTGCGGTCGAGGCGCGCGCCATAGCCAGAGCCGGGCCAGTGGCGACCGTCTGTGCGGTCGTGACGACCACAAGCGCCGCGGCGCCGAGGATGGCAGCCAACGTCCGGGTTGTGGTTTTCATCGCTCACGCTCCCTCGACAACCGGGAAGATGGCGTCCGCCACCAGGCCGTGCGCCTCGCGGTGGACGCGCTCGGCGGCACCAGAATCGGGCGCGTCGACCAGGCAGAAGACCTTGCCGGCGCCCTCGTCAACCCAGTAGCGCAGATAGCGGACGCCGTAGCG
>JBOGDU010000021.1:0-10101 GCA_050743145.1 Jiangellaceae bacterium
GCGCCGTGCTGGCCGCCGATCCGGCCGGTGCGGCCCAGCGGCACCGGCGGGCCCAGGCGGGGAGGTTCGTGTCCCCGCCGTGCCCGGAACCCGACGGCATGGCCTGCCTGCCGATCCGGCTGCCCGCCGAAGACGCCGCCGCATTCTGGACCGCCATCGACGCCGCCGCCCGCCACCTCCACAGCACCGAGCCAGGCAATGGGCGGACGTTGGACCAGCTGCGCGCCGACGTGCTGGCCGGGCTGGGCTGGTCCGCGCTGGCCGCCGGGCATCTGGGCTGCTGCCACCCCGACTGCGCCCACCTGAACCAGCGGCTGGGTCGAGGTCGCGGCGGGAAGCCGGTGACCGTGCACGTCACCGTCGCCTACACCACGCTGATCGGCGCCGACGACCAGCCCGCCCACCTCGAAGGCTACGGCCCGATCACGCCCGAGGTGGCCCGGCGCCTCGCCGGGCACGGGACCTGGCGGCGGATCCTGACCGACCCCGCGTCCGGTGCCGTCCTGGATGTCGGCCGCCGCCGGTACCTGCCGCCGACCGAGTTGGCCGAGCACGTGCTGGTCCGCGACCAGAGCTGCCGGTTCCCCACGTGTACGCGGCCGGCCGAGAGCTGTGACCTCGACCACACCACCCCGTATGAGCAAGGCGGGGCCACCAGCGACGCGAACCTGGGGCCGCTGCACCGCGGCCACCACAACGACAAGACCCACCACCACTGGCAACTGCAGCAGGTTGAACCCGGCCGATTCATCTGGACCGCACCCACCGGCCACGTCTACGAAGTCGAACCCGAGATCGTCGGACTCCTCTCCCAACCACCACCCGGCGACGAGCCGCCAGCCGACCCCGACCCGCCGCCGTTCTGAGCGGCGGGACAAGCAGAATCAGCGCGCCCGCGCGTCACGTCCGTGCACGGTCTACCGGCGCTACGGTCGGCGGCATGGCGACGACCTGCCGGCCCCAGGGTGAGCCGTGCCCGCAGTGCAACGAGGCGGACCTGCGCCCATACGGCAACGGCTCGAAGTGGATGTGTCGCCGGTGCTACTTCGTCCTGCCCTGCTGCGAAGGCGGCGACCTGTCGGCTGGTCGTTGACGACGTACGCTCGTCAGCACCACTGAGCATCGCGGTCGGATCAACGCAGGAGCAACTATGGGACAGGGCGTCCACATGCAGGAACTGCCCGGCATCGGCAAGAAGTACGACATCGACCTCGGTCATCGCGACAGCCGGGTCTCGGTGATCGTGCGCCGGGACGGAACCCGTGACCTCTACGTGTTCACGTCGAAGTCACCGGAGCCTGCAGTGATCGAACTGAACGAGGAGCAGGCACGCAAGGTGAGCGCCGTGCTGGGTGGCACCTTCTTCGAGGCGTGAGGCCGCTAGCGGCTGACCGGATCGTGGTGACCAAGGGGACGGCCCGTGCACGGTGAACTGCTCAGCCTCGGCGCGCTGGTGCTCATCGCCGGGCTGATCGCTCGGGGCGGACGGCGCTTCGGACTTCCCACGGTGCCGTGTTACATGGCCGCCGGAATCCTGTTCGGCCCCGGCACGCCCGGCCCCGTTCTCGTCGAGCAGCCGGAGGACCTCCAGCTTCTCGCCTCACTCGGCCTGGTGTTGCTGTTGTTCCACCTCGGCGTCGAGTTCCCGGTCGAACAGGTGCTCGGCAGCGGCCGGCGACTCTTCCTTGCCGCAGGCTTCTACATCGGCATGAACGTCACGGCAGGACTGGTGCTCGGCTTGGCCCTCGGGTGGGGCACGCCCGAGGCGTTGGTCATCGCGGGAGCGCTGGGAATCTCGTCCTCGGCGATCGCGACCAAGCTGCTCATCGAGCTGCGACGGCTCACCAACGCCGAGACGCCGGTGATCTTGGGGATCATCGTCATCGAGGACCTGTTCCTGGCGTTCTATCTCGCTCTCCTCCACCCCGTCCTCTCCGACGCCGAGACCCCCCTCGAGCTGGCTCGCGACATGGCCGTCAGCTTCGGCTTCCTGGCAGTGCTCTTCGCCCTCGCGCGATACGGCGCACGGCTGATCGGTGCGCTCATCGGCAGCCGTGAGGACGAGCTGCTGGCCGTGCTCATGGTGGGGCTCCTGGTCCTGGTCGCAGGCCTAGCGGGTGAGGTCGAGGTCTCCGACGCCATCGGAGCGCTCATGATCGGCTTGGTGGTGTCGCGTACCGACGTCCGCGATCGGGCAGAACGGCTCGTCATGCCACTTCGCGACGTGTTCGCTGCCGTGTTCTTCATTGCCTTCGGCCTGAGCATCGATGTCGGCGAACTCGGCTCGGTTGCCGTACCGGTGGCGATCGCGGCGACCATGACGCTCGTGGTCAACCTTGGCGCCGGCATCGTGACGGCCCGGCTGTTCACCTTCAACCAGCGAGCCGCGGCCAACGTCGGCCTCACGGTGCTGGGCCGCGGGGAGTTCTCGCTGATCCTGGCGACGCTGGCCCTCGCCGCCGGCATGGACGACCGCCTCGGTCCGTTCATCGCCCTGTACGTGCTCGTGCTGGCGGTGCTCAGTCCGCTGCTGGCCGCGCGTTCGCACGTGTTCGCCCGGCTGATCCCGGACCGACTGCTGAGGTCGAGTTGGCGCTACGTCCGCGAGGAGACGATCAGCACATCGTGCACCCATCTGGACCAGATCGTCGTGACCGACACCGACGTCGACGAGTGCCCGCGGTGCGTGGAGATCGGCGACGACTGGGTGCAGCTGCGGCTCTGCATGATCTGCGGCAATGTCGCATGCTGCGACGACTCGCCGAACCGGCACGCCACGGCCCACTTCGGTCAGAGCGATCACCCGATCATCCAGTCGCTGGAACCGGGAGAGGACTGGCGCTACTGCTATGTCGACGAGCAACTCGTCCGGGAGCCGATGACCCGCCGCGGATCTACGTGAGCACGCTCATCGTCACCCGGAGGTGCCCAGCTCGTCGGCCGCCGTGCGTGCGGCGATGAGCACCGGATCCCACACCGGTGAGAACGGCGGCGCGTAGGCCAGGTCGACCATGGCCAGGTCGGAGACCGTCATGCCGTTCCACAGCGCGATCGCCAGAGCGTCGATGCGCTTCGCCGATCCGGTGCGTCCGACAACCTGCGCGCCCAGCAACCGACCGGAGGGATCCTCGGCGATGAGCTTGATCGTCATCGGCTTCGTGCCGGGGAAGTAGCCCGCGCGAGTGGTCGACTCGATCGTGGCGGTGACGCACCGCAACCCGGCCGCCCGCGCGTCCGCCTCACCCAGGCCGGCGCGGGCCACCTCGAGATTGCACACCTTGCTGATGGCCGTGCCCACGACACCGGGAAACGTCGCATCGCCACCGGCCAGGTTCGTGCCGAGCACCCGACCCTGCTTGTTGGCATGGGTGCCCAGGGGAACGTAGGTCCACGCCTGCGTGATGCGGTCGTGTGACTCCACGCAGTCACCCGCCGCCCAAACACCATCGTGGCCGGGCACCTGCATCCGGTCGTCGACACGCAGCCCGCCGGACTCTCCCAGCGCAAGCCCGGCTTCCTCGGCCAAGCCGGTCGAGGGCTCGACGCCGAGGCCGAGGACGACGATGTCCGCAGGATGCGTCCGGCCGCCGGCCACGACGCCCCGCACGGCGCCGTCACCACCGACCTCGAACGATTCGACCGGCGTACCGGTCTCGACGCAGATGCCCATCGCCTCCATCGCCTCGTGGACCTGGCGGCCGAGGTCCGGGTCCAGCTTGGGCATCGGCTCGGCCGCGCGGTCGACCACCGTGACGGCAAGGCCACGTTCCACCATTGCCTCGGCCATCTCGATCCCGATGTAGCCCGCGCCCACGATCACGGCCCGGCGCGGCCTGCGTGCTTTCAGCCGCTGCAACAGTGCGGCCCCGTCGTCGAGCGTCTGCACACCGTGCACGCCGGTCGCGTCCACGCCCGGCACGTCGGGCCGGATCGGCCGGGCACCCGTCGCAATGACGACCTGGTCGAACTCCAGCATCCCCTCGGTGCTGGTCCTCCGGTCGACGTAACCGACGTTGCGGTTCTCGAGATCGAGATGCACCGCCTCGGTGCGCAGCCGGACGTCGATGCCGTTGGCCCGGTGCTGAGCCGGCGTCCGGGCGACGAGGGCGTCGGGCCCGTCGACATTGCCGGCGACCCAGTACGGGATGCCACATGCGGAGTACGAGGTCCAATGGCCGCGTTCGACGGCGACGATTTCCAGTGCGCGGCCATTCTTCTTCGCTGTACGCATGGCCTGCGAAGCCGCGCTCATCCCGGCAGCATCCGCACCGATCACCACGACGTGCTCAGTCATGTCGCCACCTTGGCACAGGCCGATCAGTACTGGCCGAATCGATGACGGCGCACCCAGGCGTGCATGGCGATGGCAGCCGCCGCTCCCGCGTTGATCGAGCGGGTGGAACCGTACTGGGCGATCGAGAGTACGGCGTCGACCCGCTCGCGGGCATCGGCAGACAGTCCCGGGCCCTCCTGGCCGAACAGCAGTACGCACCGTTCCGGCAGGTCGTAGGTCTCCAGCGGCATCGCACCGGGGAGGTTGTCGACGCCGAGGACGGGCAGTTGGTCCGATCGTGCCCACGAGACGAGATCGTCAACGGTCGGGTGGTGTGCGACGTGCTGGTAGCGGTCGGTGACCATCGCGCCCCGGCGATTCCACCTGCGGCGCCCGACGATGCGCACCGAGGCCGCCAGGAACGCGTTGGCCGTCCGGACGACCGAGCCGATGTTGAAGTCGTGCTGCCAGTTCTCGACGGCGACATGGAACGGGTGCCGCATCCGGTCGAGGTCGGCCACGATCGCTTCGTGGCGCCAGTAGCGGTAACGGTCGGCGACGTTGCGATGATCACCCGCCGCGAGGAGATCTGGATCGTACCGAGTGTCGGCGGGCAACGGGCCCGTCCATGGACCGACCCCCGGCCCGGCTCTGGCATCCACGGCGGTCCAGCATCTCAGACCTGGTCCGCGGCCTCCCCGTTCCTCACGATGCGGTCGTCCCCGGGGATTCCCAGCGGCCCGGCCAGCCACCGGAACCGCGGTGCCCCCGCCATCAGTCGCAGCGCGTGCGCGCCGTCCTCGTACACCGTGCGGCGCGCGTCGATGCGTCGCTCGGCGTCCGCCAGCCGTCCCCGGATGGCTACGACGTCGGGGTTCGTGCGCAGCGTTGGTGACCGGCCGACGACCTTCTCCAGCAACGCCAGCGCCGCGTCGAGCTCCTGTTCCGCCACGGCCTGCTGGTCGGGCGACGCGCCGGGCAGGTCGGCCACGGCTCGCGCATCCATCACCTGCTCCACCAGATCGGCGCGACGCCGGGAGTGCGCCTGAACCGTCTCCGCCAGCTCGACCACTAGATCTCGCCGCCGCCGTAACGCCATCAGCACCTGCTGCCACGAGTCGTCGACCGCGTGCTGCACGCCACGCAGCCGCATGACCAGGTATCCGGCGACCGACAGAGCCGTGACGGCGACCGCCACGGCTACGACCCCCCACACCCCCATGGGACGAGCGTACGTGGCAGCCGGAGCTGGCGGTCCGACCTACCACGGCCGGCGTGACGGGTCAGGACTCGGGGCCCTCCTGTTCGAGCTGGTTGGCGCCACCATCGCCGACGAGCACGTCTTCACCGGGCCCGCCGATCAACACGTCATCGCCGTTGCCTCCGGAGAGGACGTCGTCGCCGAAGCCACCCAGGAGGACGTCCGCGGCGTTCTCGCCACGGAGGGTGTCGTCACCGCCCCCTCCGCAGATCACGTCCTCAGCGTTTCCGCCGCGGATCACGTCGTCCCCGCCCAGGCCCATGATGACGTCACTCTTGTTGGTGCCGTTGATGACGTCAGGACCGTCGGTGCCGCGGATCGTCGGGGTCAACCCAGCGCAGCGCTCCTCGAGATCGATGCCCAGGACCAGCGGGTCGTGATCGCTCGAGCGGAACGGGTTCACCGCGTAGAGCGCCGGGTCGCCGTCGTACTGGTAGGCGAACGACTCGACTGCGTTGATGTTCCAGTGCGCGAGCCCGGTCACCTTGCCGGTGAGCGCGTCCGTGGCCATCGCGTGGTCGAGCGACCCGGACAGTGCGTCGAACACGAAGCTGTAGCGGCCCGGGTCGAGCGTCGATCCCAGGTCAGTGAAGCCACGGCCGCGCAGGAGCTGGATCGGGTCCTCCTCGGTGTAGGCGTTGATGTCACCCATGATGAGGACGTCGTCGTCGCCGGTCGAGCCGCGCAGGCCGTCGGCGAAGTCGGCGAGGGAGGTTGCCTGGCGGGTGCGGTCGCCATTGAACGCGCCCTGGCCGTCGCCGATGTCCTCGTTGTCGTTGCCCGTCTGCGGCGGCGAGCTGTCGCTCTTGGACTTGAGGTGGTTGGCGATCACGGTGAACCGGTCGCCGTCCTTGACGAACGTCTGCGCGATCGGCTCGCGGGCGTTGAACCAGACGCTCTCGTCCACCAGGCCGACCGGCTCACCAACCGGTGCGACGACATCCTTCTGGTAGATGATCGCGTTGCGGATCACGTCCCGGTCGACGGCGAGTAGCTCGTCGGGCAGCGGCACGAACGCCCACGTGTCGGCGCCCGCGGCCGTGTTGAGACGCGAGACCAGGTCCGCGACGGCCTGGTCCGGGGTGCCGTCGCCGAAGCCGGTCGAGTTGGTGTCCTCGATCTCCATCAACGTCACGACGTCGGCACCGAGCTTGTCGATCGCCGTCACGATCTTGGCGGCCTGCCTCTCGAACTCGTCGGGCGTCTCCGCGCCGCGCCCGCCGTCCCCGGCAAGGGTCAGGAAGTAGTTCAGGACGTTGAACGCGCCGATCTGCACGTCACCGCCGACCGGATCGGGGGCCTCAGGCCTGGTGTCCTGCGACGCGAACGTCCCTTCTGGGGTCCCGTCGGCCGGCTGGAAGCGCCAGTTGCCGAAGCCGAACCCGAGTACGAGTGGGGAGTTGAAGCCGAGCTCGTCCCCGACCCGGACCGGTGTGCCCGGGGTCAGGTAGGGCCGGTTGGTCGCGCTGCGACTGGCGTTGGTGCCGTCGTCGAGGACGACGCGGCGCCGCTCGTTCGCGGCGGCGATCTCAGCGGCCTCCACGGAGCCGGCGTCTGCCAGCTCGGTCGGCTGCACCAACAGCCCGCCTTCGGAGAGCATGAGCTCGCCGAACCGGGTCAGGTTGAAGACCTCACTGACCGTCAGCGTGTCCGCCGGCTCCACCAACATGCCCTCGAGCGGTTCGCGGGCAGCGCTGGCGGCCGGCAGGTCTAGGGGCGTCCCCGCCGGCAGGCTCGCCTCGGAGCCTGTGCTGCACACGTCGACCGCTCCCGCCATGATCCGCGTCTCGCCGAAGTTCTCGCCCGCGGTGCCCGCCAGCGCCACCGTGTCGCCCAGACCGACTGCCGTCGAGCTCGCGACGAAGATGCCGTCCGAAGTTGCGGCGTCATCGTCGCCGTCGTCCTGCAGGTAGAACCCGCCGAGTCCGGGCACGTCCCCGACCACGACGCCCCGGACGCTGACCTCCTGGCCGGCGAGCGGCGTGCTGAAACCGCTGCCCTGGACGGCTCCGATGTCGTGACTGGGCGCTAAGTCGCACTGCTCCACCGGCGGTTCGAGTGGCGGGTTGAGAGTGCCCTTGGTGTTCGGCGCCTCACCCTGCCACTCGTAGTTCTCCGTGGTCGGGTTGAGCCGCTTGGAGAGGCTGTTGCCCACTGCCCCCGCGCCGTTCTCGGACACGCCGATGTCGACGCTTGTCACGCCGTCCGCCGGGCCACCGACGCCGGCGAAGGTTCCTTCGTAGGACAGGAACTCCACCAGCGCGTTCGCCGCGTCGACCAGCGCGATGCCGTCGGGCGATCCGTTCTGGATCCCGTTAGACGGGTAGTCGATCACGGCGACGGCGGAAGCGCCTCCGGCCGGTGGGCTGACCGGCGGCAGCGCGTCGGTGTCGTAGCTGGCCCCGGTGGCGCCGTTGTAGAGGACGATCGACCAGCCCACGGTGGTGGCTCCGGGCGGCACCTGCACTTCGACGAACTCGCCGGCGTCGATCCCGGTGTTGTCGTAGTGGAACTCCGAGATGAACGGGACGGTCGGCTCGACAGCCAGAGCCGACGGAGCCGCGACGACAGCACTTGCGGCGGTGGCCGCTACGACGCACAGCGTGCCGAGCGCACGCGATCGGGATGGATGCACGATGGGTCCTTCGCCAAGGCAACCTGAATGAGGGGCACCCTAACCGGCGGGACGGCCCAGCAGCGACCGAAACGACGAGGTCGGCACCGTTGCCGGTCAGGCGAGGCCGATGTCGGTCAGGACGTAGGCGGCACGGTAGGTGAGTCCGGCCTGCTCGATGCGTTCGCGGGCACCGGTCGACCGGTCCACGATGACGGCGACGCCGACCACCTCGGCGCCGGCCTCTCGGAGCGCTCCGACTGCCGTGAGCACGCTGGCGCCGGTAGTGGAGGTGTCCTCCACGGCGAGCACACGCCTGCCGGTGACATCCGGGCCCTCGACCCGGCGCTGCAGGCCGTGCGACTTCTCGCTCTTGCGGACGACGAAGGCGTCCAGTCGGCGCCCACGCGCCGCAGCCGCGTGGAGCATGGCCGCCGCCACCGGGTCGGCTCCCAGGGTCAACCCGCCGACGGCCTGGTAGTCCAGGTCGGAGGTGAGGTCGAGCATCACCTCGCCCACCAGCGGGGCGGCCAGCCCGTCCAGGGTGATCCGCCTGAGGTCGACGTAGCGGTCGGCCTTCTGCCCGGAGGAGAGCGTGACCCGCCCGTGAACCACGGCCTTGGCCGCGATCTGACGCCGCAACTCGTCTCGAGCGCTCACGCGGCCGAGCGTACGGCGCGCATCGCGGAAGCCCGGCCCGAAGGGTCGGACGACGCGAGCAGGTACCCGTGACGACTTCTTCGCCCCCTGGTCGTGGCCATACCCGTGGCGGCGTTCACCACCGGTGTGATCGCCCACCTGATGATCACGCTGGTCGGTTCACTGGTCCTGACGCTCGTCCTTCGGCGCATCCCGTACGTCCGTGCGCCGGTGGGCTGATGAGCCCGGCCGCCGGCGCGCGCCGGCCGGGTGGCGGCGACCCAGACCGACCACGAGGCGACGCGGCAGCCGAGGCAACCACCAGGCGGCGGTCTTGTAGAACGCGCCGGGAACCGACACGGTCCTCCCCCTCCGCAGGTCGCGCAGGGCCCTGCGGACGACGTCGTCGGCATCGAGCCACATGTACGGCGGCAGCCCCGACATGTCGATACGAGCGCGGTCGTGGAACTCGGTTCGGACGAAGCCCGGTGCCAGCACCATCGCCCGCACGCCGGTGCCCTCCAGTTGTGCGTCCAGACCCTGGGTGAACGACGTGACCCACGCCTTGGCCGCGGCGTAGGTACCCCGTGGCACCCAGCCGGCCACCGAGCTGACGTTGACGACGGCACCGCGCCCGCGCTCGACCATCCCCGGCAGCGCGGCGTGCGTCAACCGGAGGACCGCCCGGACCAGGATGTCGAGCATCGCCTCCTCGTCGGCGAGGTCGTTGACGAGGAACGGCCGGCGCAACGTGAAGCCGGCATTGTTGACGAGCAGGTCCAACGGCCGGCTCCGATCCTCCAGCCGCTCCTCGACCGACATCACCTCATCTGCCGAGGTGAGATCCGCCGGCAGTACCTCGGCACCAATGCGGTGCACGGTCCGCAACTCAGCAGCGACGCGCTCGAGCCGCTCGACATCGCGCGCCACCAGGACGAGGTCGTGGCCGCCCGCGGCGAGCCGGCGGGCGAATGAGAGCCCGATGCCGGCCGTCGCGCCCGTGACCAAGGCTGCAGGCATTCGAAGTCGGGGCGCTTGTGCCGCTGGGCGGCCCGGTTTCCCCATCCCCCTCTCAATCCGCAATGTGACTGCCTTACCACGTGGCGGTCCATTCTGGACGAACGTGTCAGAGGCGTCGCCGGTCCGCCAAGCCCTGAGGTGTTTCTGACTTGATCCGGTTGTCGGCCGAGGAAATACCCAGCCAGGGTCGGCGCGCGATCATGATGGGTTCCTCGTGTTCGTTCGACGGTATGCGATGCGTGCTGTGCGCGCAGCGGTGAGCCCGTCGCGGCGGGCTTGGCGGATGGCGTCGCC
>JBOGDU010000022.1:0-10415 GCA_050743145.1 Jiangellaceae bacterium
CGAGGCCAAACTCCGTCCGCTCGCCACCGAGTGGCACGACGAGACCGACCGCCTGATGGACATCTCGGCCACTGCGCCGGCCGACGAGCGCTGAATCTGATCACACGACACGGCGAAGGGCCCCGGCCACCTTGGTCGGGGCCCTTCGCCGATTCCTGGCACGATGCCGTTCGTGGAGCCCATCGGACTCGTCCTGGTCGGCGCGGCAATCGTCGTCGGCCTCGTCGGCATCGTGCTCGTCGTCCTTCCCGGACTGCTGCTGGTCTGGGGCGCCGTGGCCGTCTGGGCGCTGGTCGAGCGCAGCACCCTGGCGTGGGGCGTGCTCGTCCTCGCCACCGTGCTCGCCGTCGCCGGCACGGTGATCAAGTACATGCTTCCCGGGCGGCGCATGCGCGAGTCGGGCGTGCCGACGCGCAGCATCGTGGTCGGTGCCCTGCTCGGCATCGTCGGGTTCTTCGTCATCCCGGTGGTCGGGCTGTTCATCGGCTTCGTCCTCGGCGTCTACCTGGCCGAACGGGTGCGGCTGGGCCGCCATGCCGATGCATGGCCTTCCACCGTTCACGCCATGAAGGCGGTCGGCCTGTCGATCCTCATCGAGTTGCTGGCGGGCATGCTCATCGCAGCCACCTGGGTGCTCGCCGCGACCGTCGGCTGAGACCACCTGCCGAGCTTGAAGGGCGCAACCTCGAGCTGATGATGGTTCGGAGCCTTCCTCAGACCGACAAGCTGAATCGTCTTGACAATGAAACTTGTCGGTGCCAGAGTTTGCGACATGGCCGCCACCAGCGGCCAGACGGCCGACAACGAGAAGAGGAGATCATCATGAGAAAGATCGTCGCAGGGCTGTTCATCTCTCTCGACGGCGTCGTCGAGGCGCCGGAGACCTGGCATTTCCCCTACCTCGACGACGAGATGATGCAGGTGGTCGGATCGCAGATGGCCGACGCGGACACCATGCTGCTGGGACGAGTGACCTACCAGGACTTCGCCGGCTACTGGCCCCACCAGGGCAGCGACGTAGAGATGGCCGACTACATGAACGAGACTCCGAAGCTCGTCGCGTCCACGACGCTGGACACGGTCGACTGGCAGAACTCGACCCTGATCAAGGGCGACGTCGCCACGGAGCTCGCCACGATGAAGAAGCAGCCGGGCAAGAACATCTCCATCACCGGCAGCCCCACCCTCGTCCGGTCGTTGCTGCGGGACGACGTGCTCGACGAGCTCCAGCTCCTGGTCCACCCGATCGTCGTGGGCACCGGCAAGCGCCTCTTCGGGGACGGGTCCGACCGGATCCCGCTGAACCTGGTCAAGTCCACCACGTTCAGCACGGGCGTTCTCTCTCTCACCTACGCGCCGGCCGGCGCGTCGGTGCCGAGCTGAGGGTGCGCGCCATGAGCGCCAAGTCCGTCGCCGAGAAGCTCCTGATCAAGCCGAACACGACCGTCTGGTCCTCGGACCGCGGCCACGTCGGTCTCGTCGAACCGCTACCCGAGGGGGTTCGCCTCGTGGACCGCCTGGACCAGGCGACAACAGCGCTCGTCTTCGCTCCGGACGCCGGTTCGCTGCGGTCGGTTCTCACCGCGCACAAGGACGACCTTGCCCGGCCGGACATCTTCTGGGTCGCCTATCCCAAGGCGAACCGGGCCGACATCAACCGCGACACCCTGTGGCCGATCCTCAGCGAGTACGGAATGCGGCCGATCACGCAGATCGCGGTCGACGATGTCTGGTCTGCCCTTCGCTTCCGCCCCCTCAGGGAGGGCGAACCGCCGTTCACCGGTGGGCGCTGAGCGCCAGGCGACGACGAGAGGACACCTCGGCCGCGCGTTACGTCGTCGGGCGGCCCGACCGACAGGACGGTTTGGCTCGTGCCGCCGGCCCACCTGCGGGTATGGCCGACGAGCAGCCGGTCGGTCCTGTTCGTCGGCCCACCTCGGCTCGCCCGCGGGATGTCTCGACCGAGTCGGGCGGCCCCGTTCCGGGCTTGCTGCAGGCTCCGGAACGGGACCTCGACGGGAGGACCCGCCGTGTCCCACATCATCCCCACACCGGACCGCCTCGCCAAGGTCCGGTAGAACCTCAGTCGAGGTAGTCGCGCACTAGGAACGCATGAACGCTGTACGTCTGAGCGTCGTAACCGTGCAGGTCAGAAGCGGTGTGGTGCGAAATATCCCCGACTGAGTCGGGGGCGGTCCCGGCGCGACGACGATACCGCCGGCCGGGACCTCGACGGACACAGGATGTCCGCCCGTGAACGACATCATCCCGAACGACGCGCCGTCGTACACCGTGCGCGACTGGTGCAACCAGCCACCCGGCCACGACGGAGCCTCCAGACGGCGCTCGTCACCGTCGAGGCCGGCCCCGGCGAGACCGACCCGTTGCCGGTGCTCATGCAGGTCGGCGCCGACGCACGGCGGGCATCGGCGCGCATGTCGTGGCTGGAGGCGCGCACCCTGGCCGACCTGCTCGAGCACGCGGTCGAGGACCACGACCCCGACGCGGTCGTGCAGCGGCGTGGGAGCGTCGCGCCGGTCGACGTCTCGACCTCGCACGGTCACGCCGATTGGCAGCGGGCGCTCGTGCGGCTCGGCGCCAGCGGCACGGTCGAGATGACCGGGACCTCTGTCATCGTCGAGCACGACACCGGCGTCAACGAGACGCTGCGCCTGCACGCGCCCGAGGGCACTCGTGTCGAGCAGGTGCGGCAAATGGTGATCGCCGCGGCGGCCGCACTGGGCGTCATGCGGTGAGACCGCGCGGCATCCCGCCGCCCGCGCACCGGATCTGCGGCAAGGAGTGGGCGCCGTGGCCGAACACGGTGCTCCCATAGCCGTGGCCTGTGCCGACGCTGCTACGCCCGGGCACGACTGCGGGGGACGGTGGACCGGTGGCCGCGGCTGACCACAGCCGGGGACACGTCGGCCGCGTTTGAGGACGCGGCGTGGCTGGCCATATCGGGCGGCTCTCCGGCCTTCGATTCCCGCGAACCTGCCGCTAGCGTGTCGCGGGTCAGGCACCATTCACGGCGTCTGACCTGCACGAACGGCGAGAGCGACGGTAATGCCTCAGTCGAGGTAGTCGCGCAGCACCTGTGAGCGCGACGGATGGCGCAGTTTGCTCATCGTCTTGGACTCGATCTGGCGGATCCGCTCGCGGGTGACCCCGTAGACCTTGCCGATCTCGTCCAGCGTCTTCGGCTGGCCATCGGTGAGCCCGAAGCGCATCGACACGACGCCGGCCTCCCGCTCGGACAGCGTGTCGAGCACCGCGTGCAGCTGTTCCTGGAGCAGGGTGAACGAGACGGCCTCGGCCGGCACGATCGCCTCGGAGTCCTCGATCAGGTCGCCGAACTCGCTGTCGCCGTCCTCGCCGAGCGGGGTGTGCAGGGAGATGGGCTCGCGGCCGTACTTCTGGACCTCGACGACCTTCTCCGGGGTCATGTCGAGCTCCTTGGCGAGCTCCTCCGGCGTCGGCTCCCTGCCGAGGTCCTGGAGCATCTGCCGCTGCACCCGGGCCAGTTTGTTGATGACCTCGACCATGTGCACCGGGATACGGATGGTGCGGGCCTGGTCGGCCATCGCCCGGGTGATCGCCTGGCGGATCCACCAGGTGGCGTAGGTGGAGAACTTGTAGCCCTTGGTGTAGTCGAACTTCTCGACCGCGCGGATGAGCCCGAGGTTCCCCTCCTGGATGAGGTCGAGGAAGAGCATGCCGCGGCCGGTGTAGCGCTTCGCCAGCGACACGACGAGTCGCAGGTTGGCCTCGAGAAGGTGGTTCTTCGCGCGTCGACCGTCCTGGGCGATCCAATGGAGCTCGTTGCGGAGCTTGGGCCCCAGTGTGGATGCGTCTCGGGCGAGCTTCTCCTCGGCGAACAGCCCGGCCTCGATCCGCTTGGCGAGCTCGACCTCCTGCTCGGCATTGAGCAGCGGGACCTTCCCGATCTGCTTGAGGTAGTCCTTGACCGGGTCGGCGGTAGCACCCGCGACCGAGACCTGCTGCTCCGGTTCGTCGGCGTCGTCGGCGTCGGAGTAGATGAAGCCCTCGGACTCCTCCTTGGCCACCGCCTCCTCGGGGACTGCCACGCTGGCCAGCTCGCTGGGGTCGGGCTCGACGTCGTCGAGGCCGGCCGCGCCGGGCTCGGGCAGCACGCCGGCGACGGCCACGGCCGGCTCGGCGGCCTTGCCGGAGTCAGGAGCCGGCGACTCGGCCGGCTCGCCGGGCGCAGCCTTCGCAGCTTTGGCACCGGCCTTGCGCGCGGGCTTGGCGACCGCCTTCACACCTGCGCCGTCCTTCGCACCCTGCTCGGCCGCCGTGGAGGGCTTGGACTTGGCCGCAGCCTTCCTGCCCGAGGTCTTGCGGGACGACCGGCTGGTCATGGCCTGGGGTGTGTCCACAGTGGCAGTGGCTGCGGCGCGCCGCCCAGTGGCGGGGACGGCCACGGACACGCCGGCGCGAGCCGTAGCGCCCGCGCGGAGGTCTTGCCCCTCAGGCACTTCGAGAATCCTGGCCTGCTCTGGGCGCGACGAACTCGACGACACGTATGACCTCTCGACGTACGGGCTGATGGGCGCTGCGGACGGCACCCCACAGCAGCAGGACAACATTCTGACACGGCGAACACTTCCCGCGGGCGGCGAGCCTCACCTACCTGTCCACCGTAACCCGAGAACGGTGAGCGCGTCGTCGGGCTAGGGCTTCGCCGCCTTGGCAGCCGCCTTCACCTGCTTCTTGTACGCCCGCACCTCGGCCAGGCTCTCACCGTCGACGACGTCGGCCACCGACCGCCGAGAGCCGTCGTCGCCATAGGTACCTGCCGCCTCGCGCCAACCGTCGGGCTGGACGCCGAGTTGCTTGCCCAGGAGTGCCACGAAGATCCGAGCCTTCTGGTCGCCAAAACCGGGCAACTGCGCCAGCCGTCCTTTGAGCTCGGCGCCCGAGCCGGCGTCTGTCCACAGGCGCGACGCGTCGCCGTCGTAGTGCTCGACGACGAACTCGGCGAGCTTCTGGACCCGGGCGCCCATCGATGCGGGATACCGGTGGACGGCCGGCGGTCCGCTCATCACGGCCGCGAACGCGTCCGGGTCCTGCGCCGCCACGACCCTCGGGTCGAGGGAGGGCGTGCCGAGCCGTTCCGCGATCGTCCACGGACCCGTGAACGCCCACTCCATCGGGATCTGCTGGTCGAGGAGCATGCCCAGCAAAAGTGCGAACGGGTCTCGGGAGAGCAGGGCGTCGGCCCGCTCGTCCTGGGCGAGACGCAGGCTCGGGGTTGCGTCCATCGCTGTGGACTCCTCGGGTCAGTCGGAATCCTCGGCCTTGACCGCAAGGACCGGGCAGGGTGCGTCGAGCAGGATGCGCTGGGCGTTGCTGCCGAGGATCAGCTTGCCGACCGGTGTTCGCCGGCGCAGTCCGATGACGATGAAGTCGGCCGAGGTCTCCTCGGCGACGGCGATGAGGTCGTCGGCGACATCCATCCCGCGCACGAGCTGCCGGACCTCGGCCTCGACGCCCGCCTCGGCAAGCTGTCGGCGGACAGCTTCCAGCTCGGCGTCGGAGCGGATTGCGTCCTCTGCCTCGAAGTCACGGCCGCCGCGGGCCGAGTTGATGACGATCAGGTGCGCACCCCGTAGCCGCGCCTCCTCGGCCGCGCGTCGCAATGCTGCGCGGCCCTCTGCCTTCGGGACGTACCCGACGACGATCGTTGCCATCGTGACATGCTCCTCTCCCGATGCCGCCAGGCGGCGTGCCGAACGCTACCCCAGTCGGCGGCGAAGCGGCATCGGCCGTGGGACCATCACGCCGTGCCCGATGTCGCGTTCGTGCTCGGCGGCGGCGGAGTCCTGGGGGCGTCGGAGGTCGGAATGCTCCGTGCCCTCGTCGACGCCGACGTCGCGCCCGATCTGATCATCGGCACCAGCGTCGGTGCGGTGAACGGCGCGGTCTTTGCCGCCGCGCCGACCGGCGCGACGGTCGACCGGCTCGAAACGCTGTGGACCAGGCTGTCCGACGACGACGTCTTCGGCGGTTCCCCGCTACGCAGGGTGTCGACACTGGCCCGGACGCGGACCCACACGCATGCCAGCGCTCCGCTGCGGGACCTGTTGACCGCGGCGCTCGGCGAGGAGCGCCGGATCGAAGACCTGCGGGTGCCATTCCAGTGCGTCGCGGCAAGCATCGAACGCGCCGCAGAGCACTGGTTCGTCAACGGACCGGTGGTCGACGCCGTGATGGCCAGCAGCGCAGTCCCCGGACTGCTACCGCCGGTGGAGTTCGACGGGGAGCATTTCCTCGACGGTGGGCTGGTCCACTCGATCCCGATCGGGCGGGCGATCGCTCTCGGAGCCCGCACCGTCTACGTGCTGCACGTCGGCAGGATCGAACGCCCGCTCGAACCGCCGAGCCGCCCCTGGGAGGTGGCGATGGTCGCCTTCGAGATCGCCCGCCGGCACCGGTTCGCCGCCGACATGGCCGCCGTTCCCGAGGGCGTCACCGTCCACCTGCTGCCGACCGGCGACCCCGACCCGCCCCGATACGCAGACCGGTCGGTCCTGCGTTATCGCGACACATCGCGCGTTGCCGAACGGATCCGGCTCGCCGACGAGGCGGCAACCGCCTACTTGGCCAGGGTCTGACGTGCTCCCCCCGCTCTGGCTCCGCCGCGTCGTCGTCGCCCCGGTGGTCGCCGTTATCATCTGGATCGGCCTGATCAGCGCCCCATTGTGGCTGCTCGGCGCTGCCGCTGTGTCCCCCCTTCTGCCCGGCCGGTGGCGGCCGCTCCGCTTCCTGTGGTTCCTCGTGGTCTACGCGGCCTCGGAGTTGGCCTGCCTGCTGGCCCTGTTCGGTCTCTGGCTCGCCACGGGCTTCGGTGCCGCCATGGATGCGCCGTGGTCGCAGCGTGCGCACTATGCGGTCATCCGGTGGTTCCTCGGGGTACTCGAGTGGGAGGCGCGACGGGTGCTCGGCGTCCGGATCGTCGTCGAGGGCCCGCAACCGTCGGACTACCGCGGCCGACCGCTGATCGTCATGGCGCGACATGCCGGCCCGGGCGACTCCTTTCTGGTCGTCCACTCGCTGATGAACTGGTACGGGCGCGAGCCGCGGGTCGTGCTCAAGGACACCTTGCAGTGGGACCCGGTGATCGACATCGTGCTCAACCGGCTGCCCAACCGCTTCATCACACCGAACCCGGGCCGCGGCGGCGGCCCGGACGTGGAACGGAGCATCGCCGAGCTGGCGGCAGGACTCGACCAGAACGACTCACTGGTCATCTTCCCGGAGGGAGGCAACTTCACCGCCGGCCGCAGGGTCCGGGCCATCGAGCGGCTGCGCCAGCGGGGCCACCTCAACGCGGCCGACCAGGCCGAGGGGATGATCAACGTCATGGCCCCTCGTCCCGGGGGCGTGACCGCCGCCCTGCGGGCTGCGCCCGCCGCCGACGCGGTGTTCGTGGCCCACACCGGCCTGGAGCACCTCGCGACGGTCGCCGACCTCTGGCGGGGGTTGCCGATGGACACCGAGGTCCGGATGCACTGGTGGCAGGTTCCGGCGGCCGAGGCTCCGCGCGACGAGGGCGCAGTCCCCGAATGGCTCTACGGCTGGTGGGAGCAGGTGGACGCCTGGATCGGCGACCACCGGCCATGAGAGAGCATCCCAGCATCCTGCATCTCGACCTCGACGCGTTCTACGCCGCCGTCGAGCAGCGGGACAAGCCGTCGCTGCGGGGCCGGCCGGTCATCGTCGGAGGGCTCGGCCCGCGCGGCGTCGTGGCCACCGCCTCCTACGAGGCACGCCGCTTCGGGGTGCGCTCGGCCATGTCGATGGCCGAAGCGAGAGTCCGATGCCCGAATGCAGCCTTCCTCGCCGGCCGGTTCGGCGCCTACCAGGCGGTCAGCGAGGATGTCATGGTCGTGCTGCGTCGTCTGTCGCCGCTGGTCGAGCCGATCTCCCTGGACGAGGCGTTCGTCGACCTGGCCGGCGCAACGGCAGGCGATCTCTCCGCGGCCGGCGTCCGCACGACCGCGGAATCACTGCGCGCCGACATTCGCGACCGCACGCGCATCACGGCCAGTGTCGGCGCGGCGACGTCGAAGCTCCTCGCGAAGATCGCCTCGGAACAGGCCAAACCCGACGGGCTGGTCGTCGTGGAACCAGGGACCGAGCTCGAGGTGCTGCATCCGCTCCCCGTGCGCGCACTGTGGGGGGTGGGACCGGCGACCGCCGAACGGTTGACGCGGCTGGGCGTCCGCACGGTCGGAGACCTCGACCGCGTCACCGAGGCCGAGTTGGTCGACGTGCTCGGTGAGGCGCACGGTCGCTCGCTGCACCGGCTTGCGCGGGCCGAAGACGACCGGCCCGTCTCATCCGAGCGCGAGTCGAAGTCGGTCAGCGTCGAGGACACCTTCGACCGCGACGTCACCGATCCCGCCCTGCTGTCGGCGCTGGTCGAGCGGATGGCCGTGAGAGTGACAGCGCGGCTGGCCAAGTCGCGGCTGTCCGGCCGCACGGTGACGCTCAAGGTCCGCCTGCATGACTTCACGACCATGTCGAGATCGGCCACGCTTCCGGCGCCCACCGACGACGCGCGAGTCGTCTCACGGATCGCGGCCGGCCTGTTCGCGGAGGTCGACACCGCCGCAGGCATCCGGCTGTTGGGCGTCGGTGTCTCCGGTCTGGCCGACTGGGTCCAGGAGGACCTGTTCGCCTCGGCCGAGCGGGAGACTCCGACGCCTGGCCCCGACCCGGACGAGCGGGTGCACGTTCCCCGCCGCTGGGTTCCCGGCATGGACGTCGTCCACGCCGCGCACGGACAGGGCTGGGTGTGGGGCAGTGGCCGCGGCCGGGTCACCGTCCGCTTCGAGACCGCGGACACCCCGCCTGGCCCGGTCCGCACGTTCGCCGCCGACGACACCGACCTGGACCCGGCCGCCCGTTGACCAGGGCCCGGCCGGCTCTCTCAGGCTGATCTCAGCCGGCCGGGGCACACTGGCGGCATGCGTGTCCTCGTCGTCGACGACGATCCCGCGGTTCGGGAGTCGCTGCGCCGGTCGCTGGTATTCAACGGCTACCAGGTGGATCTCGCCGGCGACGGAGAGCAGGCGCTGCAGGCCGTCGCCGGCTCGCGACCGGACGTCGTCGTCCTCGACGTGATGATGCCCAAGCTGGACGGGCTCGCGACCTGTCGCGCGCTGCGCGCCGCCGGCGACGACGTGCCGGTCCTCATGCTGACCGCCCGGGACGAGGTCGCCGACCGCGTGGCCGGCCTCGACGCGGGTGCCGACGACTACTTGCCGAAGCCGTTCGCCCTGGAGGAGTTGCTCGCCCGGCTGCGGGCGCTGCTGCGGCGGATCGGACCGGGCGAGTCCGGCCCGATCCTGCACCTCGGCGACCTCACGCTGGATCCGGCCAGCCGGGACGTCACACGCGGCGAACGGCGGATTCGGCTCACCCGGACCGAGTTCGCCCTCCTCGAGTTGCTACTGAGCAACCAGCGCCGGGTTCTCCCGCGCGAGCGCATCCTCGAGGAGGTCTGGGGCTACGACTTCCCGACGACCGCGAACTCCCTCGAGGTCTACATCGGTTACCTACGACGCAAGACCGAGGCCGATGGCGAGCCGCGCCTGATCCATACCGTTCGCGGCGTCGGGTACGTCGCTCGGGAGACGCCGCCGTGACAGCGTCGACAGCCACGCGTTCGATGCGATCGGTGCGAGCGCAGCTCCGCGAACGGATCGGCCGGCTCCCGCTGCGCCGGAGGGTCGGCGCCCTCGCCGCGATCGGGGTCGGCCTCGCCGTGCTGCTCACGGCCCTGGCCGCGTACGTCACCGTGCGAGTCCAACTCACCCGGAGCGTCGACGACAACCTTCTCGACCGCGCGCGCGCGGCCGTGTCGAGCCCGCTCGGCGACCCTGCGGCGCTCACCCGCATTCCCTCCGATGCCATCCTCGCCGCGGACCTGCGCGTCGCCCTGCTCGGCGCGAACGGCATCGCCCGCTCCCCGGAGGGTCCGCGGAGCGCACCACCGTTCGGCGAGCCGGAACTCGACGTCGCCAGGGGGGAGGCCGACCAGAGCGTTCGGACGGCCCGGATCGACGGTGAGTCCTACCGGGTGGTCGCGGTGCCGGCCGGTAACGGGACGGCGCTGGTGCTGGGCCAGCCCACCGAGACCGTCGACCGGGTGCTCGGCACACTCGGGTGGGTGTCGCTTGCCGCCGGCGTCGGCGGCATCGCGCTGGCCTCCTGGGCCGGTGCCTCGATCGCCCGGACCGGCCTGCGACCCGTCGAACGGCTGACCGCCGCGGCCGAACACGTCGCCGAAACCGGTCAGCTCGACCCGATCGACGTCGAGGGCGAGGACGAGATCGCCCGGCTCGCCCACACGTTCAACGCCATGCTCGCGGCGCTGGACGAGG
>JBOGDU010000023.1:0-6133 GCA_050743145.1 Jiangellaceae bacterium
GGCCCAGCGTGCGTGGCGCGACCCCGATGGCGACGAACGACACCACGAGCATTGCGCCTGCGGCTACGAGCACCGAAACCCAGCCCGAGTCGAACCACCCCACGCACAGCACCGCGACGAGGACGACGGCCGTGATCTCGGCCGCGAGACGCAGCAGCAGTGCGGTGTTGAGCGCCGGCGCCGGATCCTCGACCAGTCTTCGCACCCGTGCCGCTCCGCGCCGCCCGGCGCCGACCAGGGCATCAGCCCTGGCCTTCGAGAACGTCGTGAACGCGGCATCGGCCATGGCCAGCAGCCCGGCGACGACGACGAGCAATGCGGCACCGATGAGCATCGAGGCCGTACCCGACGTCACCGTCGACTCCTCCGCCGGGCCTTCCAGTCATCGAGGAGCTGCTGCTGGAGGCCGAACATCTCCTTCTCCTCCTCAGGCCCGGCGTGGTCGTAGCCGAGGAGGTGGAGGATCCCGTGGGTCGTCAGCAGGTGGAGCTCGTCCTCCCGCGAGTGTCCCGCCTGCACGGCCTGGCGTCCCGCCACCTCGGGGCAGAGCACGACGTCGCCGAGCAACCCCGGCTCGGGCTCCTCGTCATCAGCAGTGGGGCGCAACTCGTCCATCGGGAAGGAGAGCACGTCGGTCGGCCCGGGTTCGTCCATCCACTGCACGTGCAACTGTGCCATCGTGTCAGGGTCGACGAGCAGGACCGCGAGCTCTGCCTGCGGGTGGATCCGCATCCGGTCGAGCACGAACCGGCACAGGTCGGAGAGCTCCTTCTCGTCCAGATCGGTCGCGGTCTCGTTGTTGACCTCGATGGTCACGAGCGCCCCCCAGAGGCGCGCCGCCGCTCGCCGCGACGAGGGCCGCGTCCGGTGTCGCGGCCGCTCGGGCGCCCGGCGACCTGCTCGGCGTCGTACCGGGAGTACGCATCGACGATCCGGCCCACCAGCCGGTGGCGGACGACGTCGTGGCTGGACAGGCGGCAGAAGTGGACGTCGTCGAGCCCGTCGAGGATTCCCTCCACGACCTTGAGGCCGCTGTTGGTGCCATTCGGGAGGTCGATCTGGGTGATGTCGCCGGTGACGACCATCTTCGACCCGAACCCGAGCCTGGTGAGGAACATCTTCATCTGCTCGGGCGAGGTGTTCTGTGCCTCGTCGAGAATGACGAAGGCGTCGTTGAGGGTCCGCCCGCGCATGTACGCGAGGGGGGCAACCTCGATGGTGCCCTCGGTCATCAGCCGCGGGATCGTCGCCGGATCCATCATGTCGTGCAGGGCGTCGTAGAGCGGCCGGAGGTACGGGTCGATCTTCTCCGACAGAGTTCCCGGCAGGAAGCCGAGCCGTTCTCCGGCCTCGACGGCGGGCCGGGTCAGCAGGATCCGCGTGACCTGCTTGGCCTGCAGAGCCTGGACCGCCTTCGCCACCGCGAGGTAGGTCTTTCCGGTGCCGGCCGGCCCGATGGAGAACACGATCGTGTGCTTGTCGATGGCGTCGACGTAGCGCTTCTGGTTGAGCGTCTTGGCCCGGATCGTGCGGCCGCGATTGGACAGGATGTTCGCGGTCAGGACGTCGACGGGCCGCTCGGCGGTGCGCGCCCGCAGCATGGCGACCGTGCGCTCGACCGCCTCCGGCGTCAGGCCCTGACCGGTGCGAACCACGGCGACGAGCTCATCGAGGGCCCGCTCGGCCTCGGCGATGTCGCCAGGTTCTCCGGACATGGTGATCTCGTTGCCTCGGACGAGGACGTCGACGCCCGGGTAGGAACGCTCGACGACACGGAGGAGTTCGTCACCGGAGCCGAGCAGACTCACCATCGGCACGCTCGACGGGACGACGATCTTGTGCTGGGCCCGCTCGGGGACCCCCTGGGTCTCGGCCATGGTCGGCCTGACGGCCTGCTCGCGCCTACCCTCCGGTCTCGGTGGTCGGACACTCCATGCTACCGGCCTCAGCCCGGCGGCCACCGCATGTCGCGCCCGCCGAGCATGTGCCCGTGCGCGTGGAAGACCGACTGACCCGCGCGCGCGCCGGTGTTGAAGACCAGCCGGAACGCGTCGAGTCCCGCGTTCCCGGCCACGGCTGCGGCGACGCGGACCATCTCGGCCATGACGTCGGGGTCGGAAGTGGCCAGCTCGGCCACGTCGGCGTGGTGGCTCCGTGGAACGACGAGAACGTGGGTCGGCGCCTGCGGTGAGACGTCGCGGAAGGCCAGAATCCGCTCCGACTCGTGCACGACCTCGGCCGGCACGTCACCCCCGACGATGCGGCAGAACAGGCAGTCCGGCGACACGCTCACGCCCCGCATCGTACGGGTCGCGACGCGGCATCTACCGTGGTCCGGTAAACCGGGGCACGACACGGCGCGTCGATAGAGATATGGACGTCGCCTGCCCTGTCACCATCGGTGCGCGGACCCGACCGGGTCGTGTCGCCGTGGTCGGCGCGTACGGAGGGTGGGCTGTGGACACAGGGTCCGACACCGGACCGTTTTCTGCGATCAGCGACTCCGACCAGACGGCCGGCAGCGAGGCCGACCGCATGGTCACCGAGTTGTACGCCGCCCACTACGCAGGTCTCGTCCGGCTGGCTGCGCTACTGCTCCGTGACCATGCCGTCGCCGAGGAGGCAGTGCAAGATGCCTTCGTGTCATTGCACCGGCGGTGGCGGCGCCTTCGCGACACGCGCAACGCTGCCGCCTACCTCCGCACCTCGGTCGTGCACAACACCCGGTCGATCCAGCGCCGACGAGCGGTCGCGGCGAAGCACCCGGACGACCTACTCCTGGACGCCCCCAGCGCGGAGAGCGGGGCAGTGCGGGCGGTCTCGGGACGTGCCGTGGTCGACGCGTTGAGGCTGCTGCCCACGCGTCAGCGCGAAGCTCTCGTCCTGCGGTACTACGCCGACCTGTCGGAAGCAGAGATCGCCGAGACCATGAAGATCAGCCGGGGGGCCGTCAAGAGCCATGCCTCGCGCGGCATGGCCGCGCTTCGCACAAGTCTGGAGCAGTGGGCATGACCACCGGTGACGACCGGACGCAGCGGGACGAACAGCTCCTGCGGCAGGCGTTGCACGACGAAGCCGCCCGGGTGCTTCCGAGCCCCGACGCGCTCGCGCGCATCCGAGCGCGCACAGCGCGGGCACCGATGTGGCGCAGCCCGCTGGTACTCGGCATGGCGGCAGCCGTGGCGACCGCGGCGGCCGTCATCGCCGGTGGCGTCGTCGTACTGGACAACTCACCCACCGACATGACCGCGAGCGACGTACCGGAGGCGGCCCAGCCCACCGAGTCGGGCACCACCGGTACGGACAGCGCCGGGCCCAGCGTCACCCCCGACCCCGGCACGGCGACACGGTCAGCTGACGAGACGACGGGCCCGGTGGAGGACGCGACCGTGCCCGTCTACTACGTCACCGCGACTCCGGCCGGTCAGCGCCTGGCCCGCGAGTTCCGCACGGTTCCCGCGCCCGACGGTCCGCTGGTCGCGGCCGTCGAGACGATGCTCGCCATCCCTCCGAAAGATCCGCAGTACCAGACCCTGTGGGCAGCCGCCACCGACGTCCTCGGCGTCGAGGTGGTCGGCGACGTCATCGAGGTCGATCTCACCGACGCCGCCGACTACACGGGCGCGGCGCCGGAGGTGGCCGAACTGGCCACCCAGCAGCTCGTCTACACCGTGACGGCGGCCGCATCGATGACCGACGCCGCCGACGGGGCGTTGCCGGTGCGGGTGCTCGTGGAGGGCGATCCGACCGATCAGCTGTGGGGCGATCTCGACATCTCCGAACCGGTGCGGCGTGCGGACCAGCTCACGGTCCGTCAGCTGGTCCAGATCAACGACCCGGCCGAAGGGGCGGTGTTCGGACGCAGTGTCGAGATCAACGGCGAGGCTGCAGCGTTCGAGGCAACCGTCGGCTGGCGGATCCTCCGCGACGGCGATCTCGTCGACGAAGGTTTCACGACGGCCCGCGAGTGCTGCACGTTCTCGCCGTTCAGCTTCACTGTGGAGCTCGAGCCTGGCTCGTACGAGGTCGTGGTCACCGAGGACGACCCGTCCGGCGGCGAGGGTCGGCCGCCGATGTCCGACTCGCGCAGCTTCAGGGTCGAGTAGCGTTCCCCGGCTGGCAGCGTTACTTGAAGGCGTCGCGGAGCCGGGAGAACAGGTTCGAGCCCTGGGCGGACACCGGGCCGTGTGCATGCTCCTCGTTGCGCAGGGTCGCAAGTTCGCGCAGCAGTTCCTCCTGTCGGTCGTCGAGGCGGGTCGGCGTCTGAACCTCGAGGTGAACGAGCAGGTCGCCCCGCCCGGTGCCGCGCAGTCTCGGGATGCCGCGGGCTGCGACCGTGAGCTTCTGGCCGTGCTGCGCTCCGGGCCTGACCTCGATCGACTCGGTGCCGTCGAGGGTCTCCAGCTCGATCGTCGTACCCAGGGCCGCAGCGGTCATCGGCAGGGCCACCGTGCAGTGGAGGTCGTCGCCGGTGCGGGTGAACACGGGGTGCGGCCGGACCACCAGCTCGACGTAGAGGTCGCCGGTCGGCCCGCCGCCGGGCCCGACCTCGCCTTGGCCGGCGAGCTGGATCCGGGTGCCCGCGTCGACACCGGCGGGGATCTTGATGGTGAGGTTGCGGCGGGTCCGGACCCGACCGTCACCGGCGCACTCGACGCAGGGCCGCGGGTTGATCACGCCGAACCCATGGCACTGCGGGCACGGCCGGGTGGTCATGACCTGCCCCAGGAACGAACGCTGGACCTGGCTCACCTCACCACGTCCCGAGCAGGTCGCGCAGGTGACCATCTCGGTGCCCGGCGAGGTGCCGGCACCCCGGCAGGCGCCGCACACGGTGGCGGTGTCGACCTGGAGGTCACGGGTGGCGCCGAACGCTGCGTCGGCGAGCTCGACCTCGAGCCGGACCAGCGCGTCCTGACCGCGCCGGACCCGGCTGCGGGGCCCCCGACTCGCGCCTGTACCGCCGAAGAAAGCATCCATGATGTCGGTGAACGAGAAGCCCGCGCCGAAGCCGCCGCCGGCACCGTTTCCGCTGGCGAGGGGGTCGCCGCCGAGGTCGTACATCTCACGCTTGCCGGGGTCGGTGAGCACCTCGTAGGCGTTCGTGACCTCCTTGAACCGCTCCTGCGTCGCCGGATCCGGGTTGACGTCAGGATGGAGCTGACGGGCGAGCCGGCGGTACGCCTTCTTGATCTCGTCCGTCGAGGCGTCCCGGGACACACCGAGGACCTCGTAGTAGTCGGTCGTGGGCACCAAACGTCCTCGTCCCTAGTTGTTTCCCGCCAGGATCTGGCTGACATAACGCGCAACGGCCCCGACCGCGGCGATTGTTCCTGGGTAGTCCATGCGGGTGGGCCCGACGACACCCATGCTGGCAAGCGCCCGTTCCCCCGGACCGTAGCCGGTGGTGATGATCGACGCTACGGACAGGCCCGCAGGCGCGTTCTCGTGGCCGATCCGCACGGTGAGCGTGCTCGGACTGGTCGCTTCACCGAGCAGCCGGAGCAGGAGCACGTGCTCCTCGAGCGCTTCGAGCAGCGGCTCGAGACCCTGGTCGAAGCCCTGGCCGTAGCGGGCCAGGTTGGCCGTGCCGGCAACGGCGAGCCGCTCGTCGGTGCGGTCGACCAGCGACTCGAGCAGCGTCGCCACCACGGCCGCGACGACCTGACGGTCGGCGGGCGAGAAGGACTCCGGCAGCGTCTCGACCGTGGTCGCCACGGCCGAGATGTCGAGGCCGGCGACGGCATGGCCGAGCCTGGCCCGCAGGTCGGCCAGCAGAGCCTCGTCGGTCTCACCCGGCAGTTCGACGATGCGCTGTTCGACCCGGCCCGTGTCGGTGATGAGCACCATCAGGACCCTGCTGGCCGACAGCGGTACGAGTTCGACGTGGCGCACCGTCGAGCGGGTCAGCGACGGGTACTGGACGACGGCCACCTGACGGGTGAGCTGCGCGAGCAGCCGGACCGTTCGCGTGACGACGTCGTCGAGGTCGACGGCACCGTCGAGGAAGGTCTGGATCGCGCGCCGCTCGGCCGGCGAGAGCGGCTTGACCGTCGAGAGCCGGTCGACGAACAGCCGGTAGCCCTTGTCGGTGGGAACCCGCCCGGCGCTCGTGTGCGGCTGGGCGATGTAG
>JBOGDU010000024.1:0-12828 GCA_050743145.1 Jiangellaceae bacterium
GCACCGAACCGGTGCGCCTCGGTCAGGGGGGTCGGCCGGCCGCTGTAGCGCCTGGACAAGATGTCGAGCTCTGCTGTGAACGCCGGATCGCTGCGCGCCGCCAGGTAATCGTGGTCGAGCTGATCGAGGGCGGCGACCAGGGCCTCCGGTACGAACCGGCCGCCATAAGGTCCGAAGTAGCCGCGGACGTCGGGAACCACCGTGCTGGAGCCCGCCGTCCGGGCCGTCCCGACCGCCCCTGGCGCAGCGCGGGGTGGGCGCCGGCCGCAACCAGGTCGGCGACGGCCGTCCGCGGCTCCTTGCCGGTGACCAGGCTCTCGCCCACCAGGACCGCGTGCGCTCCGGCCCGGGCGAGCTCGATGACGTCGCGTGGCCCACGTACGCCGGACTCGGCCACCGCGACCTTGCCGTCCGGGATCAGCGGCGCGAGCCGTTCGAAGGTGCCCAGGTCGACGGCCAGCGTCGTGAGGTCGCGGGCGTTGACGCCGATCAGGCGGGCGCCCGCATCGACGGCACGGTCGATCTCGTCGGCGGTGTGGCACTCGACCAGCGGGGTCAGGCCGATCGACTCGGCCCGCTCGACCAGCGCGACGAGGGCGTTCTGCTCGAGCGCAACGACCACCAGGAGCGCCAGATCGGCGCCGCAGGCGCGCGCCTCCCACAGCTGGTAGCTGGTCACGATGAAGTCCTTGCACAGCACGGGTGTCTCGACGGCGTCGCGGACCGCCTTCAGGTCGTCCAGGGTGCCGCCGAAGCGATGCCGCTCGGTGAGCACGCTGATGGCCGCGGCTCCCCCGGCCTCGTAGTCACGGGCCAGCGACGCCGGATCGCTGATCTCGGCGAGCTCGCCGCGGGACGGGCTCGAGCGTTTGACCTCGGCGATCACCGACACGCCGGGCGACCGGAGCATCGGCATGGGATCGCGCGCCGGCGGCTGACGGGCAGCTCTGGCCTTGAGGTCGTCGAGGGAGACCTGCTGCTGGCGTTCGGCGAGGTCGGCTCGGACGCCGTCCAGGATCTCGTCGAGAACGCTCACGTTCCCCCTTCGCCGTCAGGGCTGGCACCGGACCTGGGGCGCACCGGTCGCACCAGCGTAGCCACGGCGCCGGGACGGCCTTCGCCGCCCCCCGGGCCGTCACGGCGTGCTCGAGGTGCGCAAGCCGTCTCAACCCGACCGACGGGGTGCTTCGACGCCGTACCCCACGCCGCGCACGGTCCGGATCTGCAGTGCCTCACCCAGCTTCGCGCGAAGCTCGGCCACGTGGACATCGACAGTCCGGGTTCCCATGGCGGCCGGGTAGCCCCAGACCTCGCTCATCAGCTCCTCGCGGCTGAACACCCGGCCGGGGCGCCCCATCAGGTGGGCGAGCAGGGCCGACTGCAGCGCGGTGAGCCGAACCTCGCGGCCGGCGGCCAGCGCGCGCCTGCGGGCGACGTCGAGGGTCACGCCGCCGACAGTGACCGGCGGGTGGTCCTGACCGGGCCGCCCGGCGCCCACGACCTACCCGTCGTGGTCCGGAGCCGTCGCGGTGGGCGCGGTCGCCTGCTCGGTCGGCAGCGGCTGACCCATGCCCATCATCTGCATGACCTTGCCGACGATCGCACCGAGCACGACGAGGCCGACGCCACCGATCCAGAACAGCGGCCAGTTGAGCAGGATCACCGCTACGGCACCCACGACGAACCCGATCACCATGATGATCACGGCGGTCCATCCGGCCGGCGTGTTGCCGTGGTCGTTGCGGTCTCTGATGTCGGCCATGCGCTCCTCCTGGCGGCGTCGGGCTAGTGCTCATTGTGCCCGCTCCGCCGTTCGCCGGTGGCACCGATCAGGAGGTGGGATCCTCACCGCGGTCGAGTGCGTCCCATGTCTCGCGCCCGGCGACCGTACCGGTCTCGTCCGGCGCGGTCGCGGCGGGCTCGACCTGGGTGGGCTCGTCCCCGGCAGGCACACCGCGTTCGTAGCGCCGACCCATGCCGGGCCATCGGGGCCCTCGGACGGCGACGGCGATGCCGGCCACCGCGACCAGCAAGCCCCCGATGACGGTGAGCAGCGCCCACGTGGACTCGGCCGATGCCCCGGCCACCACGTCGCCGGCCGCCGGCGTCGTTTCGAGCCAGGTGGCCACGTGGATGGGCAACTCCGACGCGAGGCCGTACGCCCCTACCGCCGCGACAGCGCCGGCGACTGCCAGCAGCACCCCGACGATACGGCGACCGGTGCGCCGTGTGGCGGGTACCGCGATGACAGCGGCGAGGGCGACCAGCCCGACGGCCGGCCCCAGCGGGAACAGGTCACGACCGGAGACCTGCTGCACCGTCCTCGACAGTCCGTCGTCGACCAGGCCCTCACCCCAGACACGGCTGCCCCCTACGACGCAGAGCACACCGCCGGCGACGAGAAGCACCAACGCGACGATGAGCTCGATCCGGTCTCGCCTGTTCACTGCCCCGGGCTCCGCTGGACCGAGCGGATCGACCCGGCGACCGCCACCGCTCGCAGGACGGCAGCCGCCTTGTTCCGGCTCTCGGTGTCCTCGGCCTGCGGATCGGAGTCGGCGACGACACCCCCGCCGGCCTGCACGTACGCGGTGCCATCCCTGATCACGGCGGTACGGATCGCGATGGCCACGTCGAGATCCCCGGCGAAGTCGAGGTAGCCGACGACGCCTCCGTAGAGGCCGCGCCGGGTCGGTTCCAGCTCCTCGATGATCTCCATGGCCCGCGGCTTGGGGGCGCCGGACAGCGTCCCCGCCGGGAAGCATGCGGCAAGCACGTCGAGCGCAGACCGGCCGGAGGCGATCCGGCCCACCACCGTGGACTCGATGTGCATCACATGGCTGTACCGGCGCACGGTCATGAAGTCGACCACCTCGACGCTGCCGGGCTCGCAGACGCGGCCGAGGTCGTTGCGCGACAGGTCGACGAGCATGAGGTGTTCGGCACGCTCCTTCGGGTCGGCGAGCAGTTCGGTCGCCAGCGCGGCGTCGACCTCCGGGGTGTCGCCGCGCCACCGCGTGCCGGCGATGGGGTGGGTCATGGCCCGGTCGCCGGTGACCTTGACCAAGGCCTCCGGGCTGGAGCCGACGATGTCGTACGCTCCGGCCCGACCGCCGTCGGCACCGGGCAGCCGCAGCAGGTACATGTACGGGCTCGGGTTCTCCCGGCGGAGCACGCGGTACACGTCGAGGGCGTCCGCAGCGGTGGGCGCCTCGAATCGCTGTGAGACGACGATCTGGAAGGCCTCGCCGGCGCGGATCTCCTCCTTCGCCTGTTCGACCGCCGAGAGATAATCGGGGCGCGGTGTGCGGCTGGAGTGTCTCGACGCCGTCTCGGGGGCGAACGACGCCACCGACGACGGCGTCGGCGCGGCGAGTTCCGCCGTCATCCGGTCGAGCCGGGCGACCGCGTCGGCCCAGGCCTCGTCGACGCGCTCGTCGCTGTCGTCCCAGTTGACCGCGTTGGCGACCAGCACGACCGTGCCGTCCTCGTGGTCGAGCACCGCGAGATCCGTGGCCAGCAGGAACGCGATCTCCGGCAGCCGAAGGTCGTCCACGGCCAGATCGGGCAGCCGCTCGAGACGGCGCACGGCGTCATAGGACACGAAGCCGACCAAACCGCCGGTCAGCGGCGGCAGATCGGGTAGCCGCGGCGTGTACAGCGCCGCCAGCGTGCCGCGGATCGCCTCCCACGGATCACCTCCGCGGGGCATGCCCACCGGCGGCGCGCCGTGCCAGACGGCCTGGCCGTCGCGCTCGGACAGCACCGCCGACGACCGGGCTCCCACGAACGAGTAGCGGGACCACACGCCGCCGTGCTCGGCCGACTCGAGCAGGAACGTTCCCGGCCGGCTGCCGGCGAGCTTCTGGTACACGCCGACCGGAGTCTCTCCGTCGGCGAGCAGACGGCGCACGACCGGGATCACCCGCCGGTCCTTGGCCAGCACCCGGAAGGTGTCGAGTCCGGGTGCGACGTCCAGGCCGGTCACGGCCGTGCCCCCGTGTGGGCCGTGAGCACACCGGAGTCGAAGCAGGACCGGGTGCCGGTATGGCACGCCGGTCCTTCCTGGTCGACGCTGACCAGCACGGCGTCGCCGTCGCAGTCGAGCCGAACCTCGCGGACCCACTGCCGGTGCCCCGAGGCCTCGCCCTTCACCCAGTAGTCGCGACGGCTGCGGCTCCAGTAGGTCGCTCGTCCCGTGGTCAGGGTCCGGTGCAGCGCCTCGTCGTCCATCCAGGCGAGCATCAGCACCTCGCCGGTGTCGTGCTGCTGGACGACGGCGGCCACCAGTCCGTCGGCGTCACGCTTGAGCCGAGCGGCGAGGGCGGGATCGATGCCGGGCATGGGCACATTCTTGCCGAGCCGATGCGAGGCGACGACGACGGCGGCGGTGGAACACTGGCCGGCATGTCGGCGGACGATCAGTCTCGGTACGGCGCATCGCGCCGTGCGGTAGTGCTGCTCGCCGCCGCCGCCACGGCGGCCTATGCCGCTCTGGCCTCCACCACCGGCGTCAACACGGTCGGCGCCGCTGTCGCGGTGGCGGTGCCCGGAACGACAGTGGCGGTCCTGGCGCTGCGGCGGCCGAGCCGAGTCGTGACGGCCGAACCCGCGCTCCGCCGTGGGGCCGTGATCTGGGTCGTGGTGGCTCTTACCGGGTTGCTCTGGGAGGCCGGCGCCTACGTCGGCGAGCTCACCGTCGGCCAGTACGAGCACCCCACGCTGTCCGTCCTGCTGGCGCCGTTGCTGCACGACCAGGTCGTACGCTTCGCCGCCTGGTCGCTCTGGCTGTACGCCGGTTGGAGACTGGTCCGCCGATGAGCTCCCGCGATGTGACGATCGGAGGCTTCCTGGTTCTCGGGACGGTCATGGTGACTCTGGTCGCGGCGTCGTGGATGGGACGCCTGCCGCGCTTCGGCGACGTCGTCGACCTGCTCGGCGCCCGCCGGGCCGGCCGCCTGCTGATCGTGCTCGTGTGGTGGTGGCTGGGCTGGCACTTCCTAGTCCGCACGAGCTAGCACCGTCCGGTCGAGGAGGATGGAGCATGGTCACGGCCGAAACGCAGCTCGACCCGACGGTGACCGAGGCGTACGAGGTCGCCCAGTGGTTGGGGACAGACCCTGACGGCGGCCTCAGCGGTGCGGAGGCGGCACGCCGCCTGGCGGCCGACGGACCCAACGAACTGCAGTCGGTGCCGCCCGTCCCTGCCTGGCGCAAGTTGCTCGCACAGTTCCAGGACCCGCTCATCTACCTGCTGCTCGCCGCGATCGTCGTGTCGCTGGCCGCGTGGGTCGTCGAGGGCGCCGACGGTTGGCCGTTCGACTCGACCGTCATCCTGGCGATAGTGATCCTCAACGCCGTGCTGGGCTTCGTGCAGGAGTCGCGAGCGGAGACCGCGGTCGCAGCGCTGCAGCGCATGAGCGCACCGACGGCCGGCGTCGTCCGCGACGGCGAGCTCGTACGCGTCCCCACGCGCGAGATCGTAACCGGGGACGTGCTCGCACTCGCCGAGGGCGACACAGTCAGCGCAGACGCCCGGCTCGTGACGGCGGCCACCCTCAGGATCGCCGAAGCATCCCTGACCGGGGAGAGCGAAGCGGTCCTCAAGGACGCCAGGACCCTGCCGGAGCCCGTCGGACTCGGCGACCGGTTCAACATGGTCTTCAACGGCACCGCGGTGGCCCAGGGCACCGGCCGCGCCGTCGTCACCGCCACCGGCATGGCCACGGAGATGGGTCGGATCGCCGGGATGCTGCACGAGACCGCCGAGGAACCGACGCCTCTGCAACGGGAGATCTCCCGGGTGGGACGCATGCTCGGGATCGCCGTCGTGGTGATCGCGCTCGTGGTCATGGCCACCGTGTTCCTCACGACCCGGGTCGACAGCGCGGACGAGTCCGTCACCGTGCTGCTGCTCGGTGTGTCCCTCGCTGTTGCGGCCGTTCCGGAGGGCCTGCCGGCCATCCTCACGGTCGTGCTCGCGCTCGGCGTACAGCGGATGGCGGCACACCGTGCCATCGTGAAGAAGCTGTCCTCCGTCGAGACGCTGGGCTCGGCGTCGGTGATCTGCTCGGACAAGACCGGCACGCTCACCAGGAGTGAGATGACGATCCAACGGGTCGTCACGGCGTCGGGCGAGACCCTCGTCACCGGTGTCGGCTACCGACCGGAGGGTCGGGTGGAGCACGACGGGGCCGAGATCGGCGACGACGGTCGGCTGTGGGCCGAAAACGTCCGCGTGCTCGGCGGCGGCAGCCTCGCCAGCAACGCGGTCCTGCGGGAGGACCACGGCGAGTGGGTGATCGGGGGCGACCCCACCGAGGCGGCATTCCTGGTCGCCGAACGCAAGCTGGGCAGTCGTCAGCAGCGCCTCGAACGGTTCCATCGGGTCGGCGAGGTGCCGTTCACCTCCGAACGCAAGCTGATGACCAGCCTGGAGGTCGATGCCGAGCGGTCGGGACGGATCGCCGTCGTGACCAAGGGGGCACCGGACGTCCTGCTGGGGCGATGTACCCACGTGCAGGTCGGCGACGACGTGGAGCCGCTGGACGACAGCCGACGGTCCCAGGTGCTCGCCGACGTCGACCGCCTCTCGGGTGAGGCGTTCCGGACTCTCGCGGTGGCCTACAAGCGGCTGGACGTGACCAGTCCGCCGACGCCGGACGAGTCGGTCGAGCACGAGCTCGTCTACGCCGGGATGGTCGGCATCATCGACCCGCCTCGGGCCGAGGCCGCCGTGGCGATCGGCGAGGCGCGCCGGGCCGGCGTGCGGATCATCATGATCACCGGGGATCATCCCGGCACCGCGGCCCGCATCGCCACCGACCTGGGGATCGTGCCGGCCGGTGCGCCGACGCTGACCGGAGTGGAGCTCGACACCCTGGACGACCGCGATTTCACCGACGCCGTCCGCCGCACGTCCGTCTACGCCCGGGTTGCGCCGGCCCACAAACTCCGCATCGTCGACGCACTCCAGGCCGACGGGGACGTCGTCGCGATGACCGGCGACGGTGTCAACGACGCCCCGGCGCTGAAGTCGGCGGACATCGGCGTCGCGATGGGGGTCACCGGCACCGAGGTGACCAAGGAGGCGGCGAAGATGATCCTCGCGGACGACAACTTCGCCACCATCGTGGAGGCCGTGCGGCTGGGCCGGGGGATCTTCGACAACATCAAGAAGTTCCTGCGGTTCCTGCTGTCCTCCAACATGGGAGAGGTCCTGACCGTCTTCCTGGGCGTAGTCCTCGCCGGCGTGATCGGGCTGACCGGGAATGGCGACGACCTGGTGTTGCCGCTGCTGGCCACCCAGATCCTGTGGATCAACCTGCTCACGGATACCGGCCCCGCACTGGCCATGGGAGTCGACCCGGAGACTGACGACGTCATGAGTCGTCCGCCACGGTCCTTGGGCGAGCGGGTGATCGACGCCCGGATGTGGGCCGGCGTGCTGCTCATCGGGTTGGTGATGGCCGTGGTGACCCTCCTCACCATCGACATGTACCTGCCCGGTGGCCTCATCGACGGCACGCACTCGCTGGACAACGCCCGGACGGCTGGCTTCACCGTGCTGGTGCTCGCCCAACTGTTCAACTGCTTCAACGCGCGCTCGGAGAGCACCAGCGCCTTTCACCGGCTGTTCGTCAACAGATGGCTGTGGGCGGCCATCGGCGGGTCGGTCCTTCTGCAACTGGCGGTGGTGAACGTGCCGTTCCTCAACCCGGCCTTCGGGACCAGCCCGCTGACGCTGCAGCAGTGGATGGTGTGCGTGGTGATGGCCAGCGTCGTGCTGTGGGTCAGCGAACTCCGCAAGCTCGTCGGCCGCTCGATCGGCTCACGGTAGGTCTGCGGCGTCCGGTGGACGCCGGTGCTCGGGATCCCGCCCGGCGGGTTGGTGGACCGGGGCGACGTCGGGCGGGGATGGCACCGGCCGGGTCACCGGCGCACCGGCGTCGAGGTCGATCGCCTCACCGTGATGCCAGATCCGGACGGGTTCGCCGCCCAGGAGGCGGTACGTGGCCTGCGCCGGCGGGCCGGCTGCATCGTCGTCGCGGGCCCGGATCTCGACGAGCAGGACCCGATTGGAGAACGTCATGCGGAAGCAGAGCCGCGACAGCGCCGGAGGGAGCTGCGGCGCGAAGGTGATCCGTCCTCCGTGGTCACGCATTCCGCCGAAGCCGGCCACAGCGGCCGTCCACGCTCCGGCCAGGCCGGCGATGTGCAGGCCGTCGTCGATGTTGTGGTGCAGGTCGCGCAGGTCGGTGAAGGCGGCCTCGGCCCAGTAGTCGTAGCCGAGGTCCAGATGCCCGACCTCGGCTGCGATCACGGCCTGCGTGGCCGCGGACAGGGAGGAGTCGCGGACCGTCCGGGCCTCGTAGTAGGCGAAGTTGCGGGCCTTCTCCTCAGGGGTGAACGCGTCGCCGCGCAGGTGCATGGCCAGCACCAGGTCGGCCTGCTTGATCACCTGTTTTCGGTACAGCTGGAAATAGGGGTAGTTGAGCATCAGCGGGTAGTGCGCGCGGGGCGTGCCCTCGAAATCCCACGCGGCGTGGGCGGTGAAGTCCTCCGACTGGCTGTGGACGCCCAGGTCCTCGTCGTAGGGGACCCGTACGTGATCTGCCGCCTTGCGCCATTGCTTCACCTCGGCCGGTGCGACCTCGAGCCGCTGGGCGACGTCGGGCCGCCGATCGCAGGCGTCGGCCGCCTCGCGCATGTTCCGCTGCGCCATCAGGTTCGTGTAGATGTTGTCGTCGGCCACGGCCGTGTACTCGTCCGGCCCGGTGACGCCGTCGATGCGGAACCCGCCCGTGTCGAAATTGCCGAGCGAGGCCCAGAGCCGGGCGGTCTCCACGAGCAGTTCCACGCCGCACGTGGTCTCGAACTCGGTGTCGCCGGTCGCCGCCAGGTAGCGCGCCGTGGCGTCCGCGATGTCGGCGTTGACGTGGAACGCCGCCGTGCCCGCAGGCCAATAGCCCGAGCATTCCTCGCCGTTGATCGTCCGCCACGGGAAGGCGGCTCCCTCGAGTCCGAGCTCCACGGCACGCTGGCGGGCCAGGTCGAGCGTGCGGTGTCGCCAGCGCAGCGCGTCGCGAGCCGCAGTGGGCGTCGTGTACGTCAGCACGGGCAGCACGAACGTCTCGGTGTCCCAGAACGCATGCCCGTCGTAGCCGGCGCCGGTGAGGCCCTTGGCGGGAATCGCCTGGCGCTCCGCCCGCGCACCTGCTTGCAGCACGTGGAACATCGCGACCCGGACCGCCTGCTGGAGCGCCGGATCACCGTCGATCTCGACATCGGCCCGCCACCAGAACTCCTCGAGGAAGCGGCGCTGCCTCTCCACGAGCTCGTCCCAACCGGTGAGCCGGCCGATGGCCAGCGATGCTTCGACCTGATCGCGCAGCGCGTCCGCGGACCGACGGCTGGACCAGCCGTATGCGATCAGCTTCACCAACCGCAGCTTCGTGCCCTGGGGCAGCCGGGCGGCCACTGTGAGCCGGGCCAGGTCCGCCGCGGCCTCCATCGTGGTCTCGACGTGGTCCGGCACCTCGAGGAAGTGGTCCATGCCGGCGGCGACGCGTAGCCCGCTGCGAGCGGTGCGGTGCACCAGCACCGCACGCTGGTCCCGGCGAGCTGCGAGCTCCGCCTGCAGCGGCCGATCCAGCATTGCCGCGTCACGTGGGTCACGGGACGCCGCGTAGCCGGGTTCGTTCGCCAGCAGGTCTGACTGCACGGCGATGTAGATGTCGCCGTCGAGCGGTTCGACGTCGTACCTGATCGCGGCCAACGAGCGCTGGCTGAACGACACGAGCCGCTGGGAGGTCACGCGGATCGTGGAGCCGTTCGGGGACGTCCACTCGGTGCGCCGGTCCAGCAGACCCGCCCGTAGGTCGAGGACGCGTTCGTGCGAGCGCACCGTGCCGTAGCGGACGTCGAACGGCGAGTCGCGGATGAACAGCCGGATCACCTTCCCGTCCGTGACGTTGACCACGGTCTGGCCCGACTCGGGGTTCCCGTACGCAGCCTCGGCCTGAGGCAGCGGCCGCTCCTCGAAGAACCCGTTGACATAGGTGCCGGCGACGGCGCGGGGCTCGCCCTCCTCCAGCGAGCCCCGCAGGCCGATGTTGCCGTTGGACAGCGTGAACAGGGATTCGGTCGCGGCCAGGGCGGATGGATCGAGACTGGTCGTCCGCAGCGACCATGGGTCGACGTCGAACTGCGCGCCGATGCTCTCCGACGGGTCGGGCACGGCAACTCCAGCTGGTGCGGCCATGGCCCGAAGGTATCGCTGCTCGACTACCTCAGGTCGCCCGCAGGATCGGCTCCGCGTCCGCGGTGCCGAAGCCGCGGAGAACGGGCTGCTCAGATGCCGTCGCGCACGATCGGGCAGGTCATGCACCGCGGGCCGCCGCGTCCCCGGCCGAGCTCGTTGCCGGTGATGGTGATGACCTCCACGCCGTTCTTGCGCAGGTGGGTGTTCGTGGTGACGTTCCGCTCGTAGGCCACGACGACACCGGGACGCACGGTGAGCACGTTGAGCCCGTCGTCCTACTGCTCGCGCTCGGCCGCGTAGACGTCCTGGCTGGCGGTCAGGACGGTGATGCTGTCGATCCCGAGCGCAGCGGCGATCGTCTTGTGCATGTCCTCCGGCGGGTGCTCGGTGATCGCGAGCTCCTTCTCGGTGTCGCCCGGGGTGATCGTGAAGGAGCGGAGCGGCTCGAGGCCCGCGTACTGGGTGAAGGTGTGCTCGTCGACCATCGTCATCACGGTGTCGAGGTGCATGAAGGAGCGCGACTTCGGCAGATCGAGCGCGACGATGCGCGCGGCGGCACCCTTCGCGAACAGCCTGGCCGCCAGCCGTTCGACGCCCTGGGGCGTGCTGCGCTCGCTCATCCCGACCATGACGGCGCCGCGCCCGAGGACGAAGATGTCGCCGCCCTCGGTGGTCGCCACTCCGCTCGCAGAACCTTCGGACCAGACGTCGAAGTCTTGCTCGGCGAACAGCGGGTGCCACGTGTAGATGGCCTCGTAGTGCACGGTCTCGCGCTGCCGCGCCTTCTTGCGCATCGAGTTGATCGCCACGCCGCCGTAGATCCACGCCGAGGCGTCGCGGGCGAACAGGTGGTTCGGCAGCGGTGCCAGCACGAAGTCGTCGATGTCCAGCGTCCGGAACGCCATCGACTTCGGCTCGTCGATCCGCTCCAGAATCTCCCGCTTGGAGATCCCGCCGATCAGGTGCCGGGTCAGCGTCTCGTCGTCCATGGCATCGAACGCGTTGCGCATGCTGTCGATCGCCATCGGGCCGTAGATTCGCTCGTCCGACACCCTGTCGAGGATGAACCGCTTTGCCTCGGGCAGAGCGACGGTGGCCTGCAACAACTCGTCGAACAGGTGTACTTGGATGTCGGCGGCGCGCAGCGTGTCGACGAATGCGTCGTGCTCCTGCCTGGCGTGCTTCGTCCACAGCACATCGTCGAAGAGGAAGCCGTCCTTGTTCCGCGGCGTCAGCCGGGACAGTTCGAGATCAGGTCGGTGAACGATCACCTCGCGCAGGATTCCGACCTCGGAGCCCACGTGCAGTGTCATGACCGTGCCTCCCTGAGAGTCATGTGCGGTTGGCTGTCATCATCGCAGGCGCACCGCCTGGAGCCGGGGGACCTCCATCCCCGTGTACAGGACCTTCGCCCTCGGACTCGCCGACGATCACGTTGCGACAGTGAAGCGGGACAACACCGCCCGCCCATGACTCGGCCGTGTTCTGAGAGGTCATCGTGAGCAAACGGAGACTGCAGTCCGCGAAGCCACGAAGAAGCCGTGGCGGTTCCCCAGCGCGTTCACCGTCCTGGCCGTGGTCACCGTGGCCGTGTGACTGCTGGCGTTCATCGTTCCGACGGTCGAGTACGCGGTCGACGAGGAGACCGGCCGCCCGAAACCGGGCAGCTATGTGCGGACCGACGCCGACCTGCCGCTCACCGAGCGGCTCTATGACCTGTTCCTGGCTCCCGTGACGGCTTCTACGGGATCCAGAACGGTGAGACCGGGTTCGCCGGTCCCTACGAGGTGGGCGAACTGTTCGGCGCGGCAGGGGGAGTGGCAGATCACGGGCGAGGCACGAGGAACTGGGTGCAGGTGGCAACGGCTGGAGCCATCGTCCACATACCTGGTGTGACTTCCGCGGCGTGTCGGACCCTGGCAATAGAATCGGACACATGTTCGATACGGTGGTTCGGCTGCGCGGCCAGCTCGGTGAGCTGGTCTCCGGGTTGGATCCCGACGCGGTCAGCGGGCCTGCCGCCCGGGAGCTGTGGGGCCAGTTCGACCGGATCGAGCGGCTCGGTTCGGCGGCTAAGACGCTGCTGGCCCGGCGGATTGCGGCCACCCATGACCGGGATCGTGTCGGCAGCCGCACCGCGGCGGAATCCCTGGCGAAGCAGGCCGGCACCTCCACCGCCGCCGCCAAGGAGGCGCTGGACACCTCGCACCGGCTCACCGAACTACCGAGCGTGGCCGGAGCGCTGCGCCGTGGGCAGCTGTCCCCAGCGCAGGCCGCGGCGATCACCGGTGCGGCCGAGGCCGACCGCTCGGCGCAGAAACGGCTGCTCGAGCTGGCGGGCCGGGCATCGCTGGGCGAGCTGCGGGAAGAATGCGCCCGAGTCAAGGCTGCCGCCGACCCCGACCCCGAAGCCACCAACCGGCGCATCCACGCCCAGCGCCGCTGCCGGCACTACACCGACGCCGAAGGCGGCTGGAACCTGTCCGCCCGCGGCACCACCCAAGACGGCGCCGCCATCATGTCCGTGCTCAACGCCCTCACCGACGCCATCTTCACCGCCGCCC
>JBOGDU010000025.1:0-8463 GCA_050743145.1 Jiangellaceae bacterium
CGGTGACCACGATCCGGCTCGACACCCCGGCCGGGCTGGTCGTCGCCGACGTCGCCGTCCGCGACGGTGCAGCCGACGCCGTGACGATCCGCAACGTCGCCTCCTTCAGCTATGACCTCGACGCCACCGTCGACGTGCCAGGTCATGGCCGTATCCGCTACGACCTCGCGTACGGCGGCAACTTCTACGCCATCCTGGGGCTCGAACAGGTCGGCATCGCGTTCGACAGGGCCGAGAAGCAACGCATCCTGGAGGCCGGGCTGGCGATCATGGATGCGATCAACGACCAGCACCGCCCCGTGCACCCGCAGAACCCGGGCATCGACGTGTGCCACCACGTGCAGTTCGTCGCACCGGGCTCCGACGCGAGGCACTCCCGGCATGCGATGGCCATCCATCCGGGCTGGTTCGACCGCTCGCCGTGCGGCACGGGCACCTCGGCTCGGATGGCCCAGCTGCACGCGCGCGGCGAGTTGGGCATGCACACCGACTTCGTCAACGAGTCGTTCATCGGCACCCGCTTCGTGGGACGGCTGCTGGAGGAGACGACCGTCGGTGGTCGGCCCGCCGTCGTCCCCACCGTCACCGGCCGGGCCTGGCTCACGGGCACGGCGCAATACCTGCTCGACCCCGCGGACCCGTTCCCGGAGGGGTTCGAGCTCTGACCGGCAACCCGTCTCGACTGCGGCCTAGGATCGCAGCAACCAGGGGAGGTGGGCCATGACCGAGGCGGTATCGATGACGCTCCCGTCCTTCGCCCAGCGCACGAGCCTGCGCGCGCAGGTGGCCGACGCACTGCGTGCTGCCGTCGTGTCCGGTGAGATGAAGCCGGGCCAGCTCTACTCCGCACCAGCGCTCGCGGCCCAGTTCGGGGTGTCGGCGACCCCGGTGCGCGAGGCGATGCTCGATCTTGCCAAACAGGGCCTGGTCGAAGTGGTGCCCAACAAGGGCTTCCAGGTCACCAGCGTCTCCGACGCCGAGCTCGACCAGCTCACCGAGATCCGTCTCCTGCTCGAACCGCCCGCCGCAGCCGCGGCGGCCCTCCAGGCCACACCAGCCGACGCGGCCGTCCTGGAACCCCTCGCCCGGGCCATCGTCGACGCCGCTGCGAGGGGCGATCTGATCAGCTACATCGAGGCCGACCACGAGTTCCACGCCCGCCTGCTCGCCCTCGGTGGCAACCCGCGGCTGGTCGAGATCGTGAAGGACCTTCGCGCTCGAACCCGCCTGTACGGGCTGTCCGGCCTGGTCCGGCGGGGCGCTCTCACCTCGTCGGCCAGGGAGCACCTGACCATGTGTGAGCATCTCGCCGCCGGCGACGCCACGGCTCTCAAGCACCTGGTGCGCGCCCACGTCGGGCACGTGCGCCGCGAGTGGGCCGGCGCCGCCCGCTGAACCCTCCGGAATTCGCAAGATCGTTCTTCACCACGCCCGGCATGTGACATGTCATACTGCTCAAGAGCCAGGGGATCGCGCTCATCCGGTGGAGGCGCCGTGGAACTCACCTTGCAGCACATGGTGGACCAACTGGCCGATCGCCTCGGCCGTCCTGCACTCCTCGAAGATCGTCTGCTACGACTGATCGCCTACAGCTCGCACGACGACCCCGTCGACGACGTTCGGGAGTCCTCGATTCTGCGCCGACACGCCTCGCCCGAGGTCAGCCGGTGGCTCGCGGCCTTCGGCGTCCACCAGGCGCGCCGGCCGGTTCGCGTGCCCGCCAACCCGGACCTCCACATGCTCCCCCGCGTATGCATCCCCGTCCTGCACAAGGACATGCTCCTGGGCCACCTCTGGTTCGTCGACGCGGACGAGTCCATGGCCACCGCCGAGATCGACGTCTGCGTGTCCGAGGCGTCCGAGCTGGCGGCGCGGCTGCACCGCGAGCGCATCGCCCGCCTCTTCTCGTCGACGCGCGTGACCGACGCGATGCAGATTCTCCTCACCGACTCCCCCATGGCCGCCGACGCCGCCCGCGGCCTCGTAGACGATGGCGACATCTGTGCACCGGACGGGGTCGTCGCCGTGGTTCTCCAGGTCGTTTCGACCCAGCAGGCGGGACCGGTCGATGTCGAGGACTGCCTCAACCAGGCGCTGGCCGACTCCCCCCGCCTGCTCCGGCGAGGAGAGGTCCTGCACCTGGTCCGGCGCGACCACTGCGTCCTGCTCGTCGCCGCCGCGGGTGACGACGATGCGGACCTCGTGGCCTGGGTGGCGTCGCTGCGTGAGTCCGCCTGTGCCCAGCTGGCGGCGTCAGCCTCTGCGGCGGCTCTCGTCGTGGGCGTGGGCGGCCACCGAGCCCGCTTCGACGAGTCGGTCGAGTCCTACCGCGAGGCCCGGATGGCCGTCGACGCGGCGACCGCACTGCCCGGCATGGACGACCTGGTCTACTGGGCCCGGCTCGGTGTGGATCAGATCGTGGTCAAGCTCGCGTCCATGTCGGAGCCGCCGGTCGTCCACGCCGGGCTCCGCCGACTGCTCGATGCCCCGGAGGCGCTGCCGCTGGTCGAGACGCTGGAGACCTACCTCGACGTGGCCGGGAACGCCCAGCTCACAGCCGAGCGTCTCAAGCTGCATCGCACCTCGCTGTACTACCGGCTGCAGCGGGTGGAGCAGCTTGCCGAGACCAACCTGAAGAACGGCACGGAGCGGCTCGCGCTCCACCTTGCCCTCAAGGTCGCCCGCCTGACGGGCCAGTACGCACCGAAGCATCCGGTGGGCCAGCAGCCGGCGCGGCCGTTCACGGCGGCACCGGAGGCCACCGACCGTCCACGCCGGACGGCGCATGCCACTGGCCGGCGCCTCACCCTGGTCAGGGGAAGATCACTGAAGGACAAGGCGGCACGAGCCGGCCTCGCCGGCTCGTTGCCGTGACCGCACCGACGAGCACGACGGCGGGTGCGGGCGGACACCGTGTCCAGGGGAAGGGGCACCGCCCACGGTGGAGGCCGTAGAGGTCGACGAGATCGTTCGGGCCGCACGCGCGGCAGCGCCCGTCCTCGAGGGGCTGGGTCGCCACCGCAGGGCCGCGCTGCTCGACCGCGCGGCAGATGCGTTGGACGGTGCGCGCGCCGCGATCGTCGCCACGGCCGACCGCGAGACGGGTCTCGGTGACGGTCGGCTGTCCCAGGAGCTGGATCGCACCTGCTACCAACTGCGGTTGTTCGGCGAGGTCGTCCGGGAGGGCTCCTACCTCGAGGCGACCATCGACCTGCCCGCATCGACCCCGATGGGGCCGCGGCCCGACCTGCGACGGATGCTCGTGCCGCTCGGGCCGGTCGCCGTGTTCGGTGCGAGCAACTTCCCGCTCGCCTTCAGCGTGCCCGGTGGTGACACCGCCTCCGCCCTCGCGGCCGGATGCCCGGTGGTGGCCAAGGCGCACCCCGCCCACCTGGACACCAGCCGGCTCTGCTGGTCGACGATGCGTGACGCAGTCACGGAACACGGACTCCCGGCCGGCACCCTGGGCCTGGTCGACGGATTCCGATCCGGTGCGGTGCTCGTCGGGCATCCGGCGATCAGGGCCGTCGGATTCACCGGCTCCACCGCCGGTGGACGGGCACTCCAGGAGATCGCGGAGACCCGTCCGGAGCCGATCCCGTTCTACGGGGAACTGGGCAGCCTGAACCCGCTGGTCGTCACCCTCGGCGCCGCGTCGGAGCGGGCAGAGGAGATCGCCCTGGGCTTCGTCGCGTCGATGACTCTGGGCACCGGCCAGTTCTGCACGAAGCCCGGACTGCTGTTCCTCCCGTCCGGCGCCGATGGTGGGCGGCTTCGGGGCGCGCTCGCCGAGGCCGTGCGGCAGGTCCCGGCCGGCGCGATGCTCACCCCGGCGATCCAGGAAGCGTTCGACGGCGAGATCACCCGCCGACGCGCAGACCCCCGGCTGACCCTGGTCGGCGAGGCCGCACCGGTCGAACGAGATCCGGGAGGCGCTGCCGCGGCCGTGTTCGATGTCGACGCGTCCGACCTGGACGACGACCTGCTCGGCGAGACCTTCGGGCCGACGGCCCTGGTCGTCCAGTACGCCGATCCCGACCAGCTCGTGACCATACTCGGCCGGATCAGCGGTCAGCTCACGGCCACGCTGCACGCCGCGGACGACGAGACCGCCCTGGTCGCGCGGCTGCACGACGTCCTCCGCGCACGTGCGGGCCGGTTGGTCTTCGACGGGTACCCGACCGGCGTCGCCGTCACCTGGGCGATGCACCACGGAGGTCCCCATCCGGCCACCACCAGCATCGGACACACGTCGGTCGGTTCGGCCTCGATCCGCCGGTGGCTGCGGCCGGTCAGCTACCAGAACGCGCCTGCTCACGTCCTGCCCCCGGAACTGCGCGACGAGAACCCGACCGGCGTTCCCCGCCGCGTGAACGGCACAATGCAGCCGATCCGCGCCGAATCATAATCGCCCTGGGCATACCAGCCTCAATTCACGCGACATTCGTAGGTACGGTAGCTCGCTGTTTTCCGGCATATGCCCGATGACGGTTGATAGCAATGTGAATACCGTCGACGAATACGGGTCCAGACAGCCGCTGGACGTGCCACCCGGCAGAGGAGGGTCCGTGCGAACGATCATGGTAACAATGCGCCGAGGTGCCGTCGTCATGGCATCCAGCGGCCTGATCGCGGCGCTGGCGGTCCCGGCGGCCGCACAGGAGGCACCCGAGATCGTCATCGAGGACGGTGTCACCCAGCCGGTGTTCGGCTACACCGACGCCGTTCGCGAGCGCGTCTTCGTCACCTCCGATGTGGACACCGACAGCGACGGGCAGCTCGACGTCGTCGCGATGGACATCATTCGGCCGCAGGCCAGCAACGAGGGCCTGAAGGTTCCGGTCGTCATGGACGCGAGCCCCTACTACTCGACCGTCTGCCGCGGCAATGACAGCGAGTGCAAGGACGACGTCGACGGCGACGGGCTCAACGACAAGTGGCCACTGTTCTACGACAACTACTTCGTGCCGCGCGGCTACGCCGTGGTCCTCCTGGACATGATCGGCACCAACCACTCGACCGGCTGCCCGGTGACCGGCGGTACCGCCGACAACATCAGCGCCGTCACAGCCATCGACTGGCTCAACGGCCGCCGCACCGCGGTCGACGGCGACGGCAACCCGGTCGTGGCCGACTGGCACAACGGCAAGACCGGCATGATCGGCAAGTCGTACGACGGAACCCTGGCGAATGCCGCTGCCGCGACGGGCGTGGAGGGCCTGGCGACGATCGTGCCGATCTCGGCGATCTCCAGCTGGTACGACTACTCGCGCAGCAACGGCATCGTGACCCGGGGCAACAACTACTCCGGCAGTCTGTCGAACACGGTGACCGATCCCGACCGGAGGGCGTACTGCGCGCCGGTGCGCGCCCAGCTCGGGGTCGGCGTCGACGACGCCACCGGCGACTACAACGATTTCTGGGCCGAGCGCGACTACGTCCCGGACGCCGGGAACGTCCAGGCGAGCGTCTTCGTCATCCACGGGATCAACGACAACAACGTCCGGCCCGACCACTTCAGCAAGTGGTGGTACGCGCTGGCCGAGAACGACGTGGCTCGTAAGCTCTGGCTGACCGGCACCGGGCACGTCGACCCGTTCGACTTCCGCCGGGCGGAATGGGTCGCGACGATCCACCGGTGGTTCGACTACTGGCTGCACGACATCGACAACGGGATCATGGACGAACCGGTGGTCGACATCGAACGGTCGGCGGGAGTCTTCGAGACTCACGACAGATGGCCACTGCGGTCCGTCCAGCCCACGATGGTCTACCTGCAACCGGCCACCGACGGAGTCGGGGGCCTCGCGGTCAGACCAGCCACGGGGAACTCGTCCGCGACCTTCCAGGACACCCCCTCAATGAGCCAGACCAACGCGACCCGGCACCCGACCGACCCGCTGGCGAACACCGAGAACCGGCTGGTGTTCCTCTCCGGGCCCCTGACGGCGCCGTTGCACATGTCCGGTACACCGATCGTGCAGATCAAGGCCTCGGTCAACGACGTCGACACCAACTTCGCGGGCGTCCTCGTCGACTACGGCGCGAGGGAACGCTTCCAGCTCATCAGCGACGGCATCCGCACCCTCGCCACCGAGGACTGCTGGGGCGCAGAGGCGGTCTTTGGTGGCTACCCGGAGGAGGCCTGCTACCGGCAGACCGAGACCAGGGTCTCGACCGAACCGCTCGAGCTGGTCGCGAAGGGCATACTCGACGGCCTGAACATCGACACGCTCGAGGCGTCGACGCCGCTGGTGCCGGGTGAGAAGAACACGCCCGCCGTCACCCTGCTCCCGGAGGACTACGTCTTCCACGAGGGCCACCAGATCGGTGTGGTCGTCATCGGCTCCTACTCCGGCTACAGCAGCTCGCCGGACCGCAACGAGGCCGAGATCACCGTCCACTTCGACAGCAGCAGGATCCAGCTGCCGGTGGTGGGTGGGCGCCAAGCGGCCGTCGAGGCAGGTCTGTAGACGGATTCTGGGCGCGGCGGGGCGTGTCGTCCCGTCGCGCCGCCCCCTGGTGCCGGCCTGGTGCCGGCCCGGTGTCGACTACGGGTCCGGTACGAGGACGAGTTCCTCGATCTGCTCCCGCAGATCGTTCCCGCCGATGCCGCCGGGCCAGCCGCGCAACAGGCTGCCACCCCGGCTGACCAGCACCACCAGCGGCGCCTCGTCCACTCCGTACTGGAACCAGATCTCTCCGCTCGGGTCGGTCCCGACCGGGTACGCGACGTCGTTCTCGCTCACGTACTCCCGCACGTCGTCCGGTTCCGAAGTGCCTGCGATCCCGAGGAACAGGACGATGTCGCCGAACTCCGCCGCGACCTCGTTGATCTCCTCCTGCTGCTCGCCGCACGGCGTGCACCCGCTCTCGAAGAAGGTCAGGACGATCGGTCGCTGCACCGACTGTTCCGCCGTGTCCACCACCTCGCCGTCGAGCAGGGGCAGTTCGAACACCGGCGCCGGTGGCGTGCCGTCCGGCGCCGGCCGGAAGGTGACGTCCGCAGGGACCGGACCGGGCATGGACGCGAGGCCGCCCGGCTCGTCGCCTGCCGACGGCGAACACCCGGCGAGCGCGGCGGCGAGCGCCACCACCGCCGGGACCCGCCGTCTCACGACAGCACCGCCTCCGGAATGTCGTCGAGATTCGGGTTGGGCCGGATCGGCACGGGATCGTGGCCGTCAGCTGCCGACATCCGAGCGCGCTGCAGCGCTGACGAGTGCGGCACGTTCCCGGGCGGTGATCAGGTCGGCAGCCATCAGCAGGTCGGCGACCTCCTCCACATGCAGCACGAACTGCCCGTGGTTGCCCCACTCCTGGTCGTCCAGGACGTGGTCGTTGATCGTGCAGCCGCCGGCGACCGTGTGGTTCGGAACACCGCTGTCGACGTCACCCACGATGACGGTCGCTCGGGCATCGGGCTCGGCACAGATCGGCATGGCCAGGCGACCTCCGACCACCGGAAGCTCGACGGAGGTCCCGGACAGGTCGACGGACAGCTCCGTACCCGGCTGTGGCCGCAGGGTGAACTCGGCGTCGGTGGAGAAGATCATCAGTCCGAGCCGGGAACCGGCCGGGAGAACCTGATCGTCGGGCTGCAGGTCGAACGTCACGTCGTCGAACGTGCCCGGCGTGAGCGGCCTGCCGTTGGTCAGGGAAGCGTGGTTCTGTGGATCGGCCCAGCCCCGGGTCACGATGCTCGTCGTCGAACCCCTCGTGCTGGACGTGCATCCTGACGCGCTGGTCCACGGCAGCTTGACCAGCGCCACCGACAGGTTGGCCGCGGGCTTGCTCGACGCGAGCCGTACTGTGACCGACGCCGTGCCTGAGGTGTGCAGGTTCTGCGTCAGCACCGGTGTCGTGTAGAGCAGCCGGTGCGTTGAGACCGTGGTGGCCAGGTTCCCGGCGTTGCACGCCACGTTGCCCGCGTCGACCAGCGTCTCGGCCGCCGCCGCCGGCAGCGCCAGCGAGGTCAGGTCACCGGCGGTGGCGCCGCCCTCCTGCAGGGTGAGCGTGACCGGCGCCGCCGCCGGGTTCGGATAGTTCTCGTAGGGCGTCGGGTTCGCCTGGCTGGCGCCTTCTCGCACGATCCATGCCTTGGGGTCGTTCTCTACGCCGTTGTCGACGCCGTATAGGTACCGGGTGAACCAGCGGTTCTGCAGGAAGAAGGCGCCGAAACCGCCGTGGCCACCCTGGTGGAAGTACTGCTGCAACGGCACGCCCCAGCGCTCGAGCTCCTGGGAGATGCGGACGCTGTGCTCGGGAACGACGTTCCAGTCGTTGAAGGCGTGCGCCATCAACGTCGCCGCTTTCACCTTCTTCACCGCGTTGATGTAGTCGCGTCCGGCCCAGAAGTCGTTGTAGTCACCGGACACCCGGTCCTGATGGGCGTTCATCTCACCGACCCGGACGGTGTCGATGCAGTACTGACGCGTGTCCGGATAACCGCTGCTGATGTAG
>JBOGDU010000026.1:0-5750 GCA_050743145.1 Jiangellaceae bacterium
CACCTGCACGCCGGACGCGACGAGGAGCCGCACCACGAGCTGACCGATGAGCCCGAGCCCGATCACACACGCGGTCTCACCGAGTGCGACCTCGGCGCGCCGGACGCCCTGCATCGCGATCGCCCCGACCGTGGCGAATGCCGCATGTTCCGGCGCGACGCCGTCCGGTACGGGGACGCACAGGTTGGTCGGTACCCAGTTCACCTCGGCATGGAGAGCGAACTCGTTGCCCGCGGCCGCGACCACCTGACCGACCGAGAACTCCTCTGCACCCGCGCCCACCTCGACGACCACGCCGCACAGCGAGTAGCCGAGAGGGGTGTAACTGTCCAGCCGGTTCATCGCCTTCTGGTACGTGGCCAGGGCGCCCTGCTGGGCCACGGAGTCGAGCAGCTTGCGCACCTGGTCCGGCCTGGCCCGCGCTTTGCGGACCAGCGACATCCTCGCCTCGCTGACCTTCATCATCTCGGTGCCGGTCGAGATCAACGAGTAGAGCGAACGCACCAGGACGCCGCCCGGCTTGCACGCGGGAGCAGGCACGTCCAGAACGGCGAGGTCACCGGACTTGTAGTTCTGAGCCACTTGCTTCATGCGACCTTTCCCCCAACACCGGCACCCGCCGGGACGTCGTTCACGGCGGCGCGACCCCTGCAGCCGATGCGCCGCGGTACCACAGCTCCATCGAGAGCAGCTGCCACAGCTGCTTGGACTGGTCTCGTCGACCGCTGCGCTGCTCGGCGACCATCCGCCGCAGCGGCGATTGGCGCAGGAACCCGGAGGACACCAGCCGGCCGTCGAGCAGGACGTCGTCGATCAAGGGCCCGAGGTCGTTGGTGACCCAGGCGCGCAGCGGGGCCCCGAACGAGGCCTTCGGACGGTCCACCACGTCACGGGGCACCCAGTCCTCCGCGGCGTCGCGCAGAGGTATCTTCTGCGTGCGTCCCCGGATCTTGTGATTGCCACGGAAGCTGAAGGCCGCCTTGAACACGTAGGGATCGACGAAGGGTACGCGCACCTCCGTCGACGCCGCCATGCTCGAGCGATCGGTATAGGCCAGGTTGAGCCCGGGGAGGAACAGACGGGTATCCGTCAGGCACATGCGATTGACGTGGTCGGCCAGCCGGCCGTCGTCGTACAGGCTTCGATGGGCGTCCACGACGGCCTGCACATGAGGAGACAGCTCGGGATCGAGCAGGGCCTCGAGCTCGCCCGGGTCGTAGAGGCTGTAGCTGCGGCGGAACGCCGCCTCCTCGGGCAACTCCGCGAAGCTGAGAAAGCGCTTGGCCCACCGGCTGTACCGAAGTCCGCGTCCCCCGGCCGCCACGGGAAGTCGTTGCACGCTCGGCGCGACCACGCGTGAGCGAAGGGAACGCGGGAGTGCCTGGTACTTCGCCCCCAGAACGCAGGCCAGGTGTTTGCGGTAGCCGCCGAACAACTCGTCCGCGCCCATTCCCGACAACAGAACCTTGACGCCCGCGTCACGGGCGGCCTGGCACATGAGCACGGTGTTGATGGCCGCAGGGTCTCCGATCGGCTCGTCGAGCACGTCCACGACCCGGGGAAGCATGTCCACAACGTCCGGGCTGATCTCGATCTCGTGCAGTCGGATCCCGAGATGTGCTGCCATCTTGCGGGCGTAGACGGCGTCGTCGGGCATCGCCTCGAGGCGCTGGTCCTCCGGACGGAACGTGATGGTGTAGGCCTCGATGGAAGGGTCGCGGCTCGCGGCCATGGCGGTGATGAGGCTCGAGTCCAGGCCTCCGCTGAGGAAGGAGGCGACAGGGACGTCTGCCACCAGGTGTGCCGCCACCGACTCCTCGAGCACTGCCGCCAGGTCCGCGGTCGGGCCGGAAGCTGCGGCGAGCGCCTCCTGCGCGGGCTCCCAGTAGCGCCTGGCGCGCGTGGTGCCGTCAGCCCGCCATTCGGCCCACGATCCCGGCGGGAGCTTGTAGACGCCCTTGACGGCGCACTGTTCCTCCGGCAGGAAGTAGAACATCGCCGACGCCACGAGCGCGCCGGGGTCGATGGTGAGCTCCGGGCCGACGGCCGCCACCAGGGCCTTGAGCTCCGAGGCGAACACGATGCCGCTCCCGCGCGGCATGACGTACATGGGCTTGATGCCGAGGGGGTCCCGGGCAAGCGTGAGGGCGCCGGTGCGCTCGTCGTAGAGCGCGAACGCGAACATCCCGCGGAACCGTGGAAGAGCGTCGGGCCCCCACTCCCGCCAGCACTCCAGGACGACCTCCGTGTCCGACTCCGTGACGAACCGGACGCCCTTGCCGCGGAGGATGGCGCGCAGGTCGCGGTAGTTGTACAGCTCACCGTTGTAGCTCAGGTGCAGGCCGTCCTTGACGAACGGCTGATCGGCCGAGGCTGACAGGTCGATGATCGACAGGCGCCGATGGGCGAGCTGGAGCGATGCGTTCGGCGACATGTCCCGCAGCCCACTGGCATCCGGCCCGCGGTGGGCGATGCGATCGGCCATCGTCCGCACGAGCCGAGCTCCGTCGGGCTGGCAAAAGGCCCCAGCAACGCCGCACACGTCAGCCTCGCACCTGACGTGGGCTCCGGTCGGCAGCCGGCACCTCCGCCGGGGGCCGGATCACCTGCTTCCGAGGCGCGGGGCTGGCGAGAGTGCGCCCCACGAGCATGTCGTAGACATCGACGTAGGCGTCGCGTTGGTGCGGCCAGCCGAGCTCCTCCTCGATGCGGACACGTCCTACCCGACCCATGACCTTGCGCTGGTCGTCGTCGTCGAGGAGTTTCACGATGGCCTGGGCATAGTCCGCCACGGCCCCGCTCGAAACGTAGGACGCAGCCCCTCCGGCCGACACCCGGGTCTCCTTGAGGTCGAACGCCACGACGGGCAACTCGAAGGCCATGTACTCCATGGTCTTGTTCATCGTGGACACGTCGTTGAGCGGATTGTCGGGGTCGGGTGAAAGTCCGACGTCCGCGGTCGAGAGCACATCCAGGACGGTGTCGTCGGGGACGCGACCCGGCAGCTCCACGTATTCCTGCAGTCCGAGCTCGGCACGCAGCGCCACGATCTCGTCATAGCAGTCGCCCGCGCCCATGAAGGTGAAGGCGACGTCCTCGCGACCGAGGTCGTGGACGACGTGGGCTGCGGCCCGGACCGCAAGGTCGACGCCGTCCTGCGGCCCCATGACGCCGATGTAGGCCACGAGGTGCCGCCGACCGCGTCGCAGCTCCGGGACGGCAGCCTTCCGGCGCAGGCGTTCGGGGTCGGGGCCGGTCCGCACCACGGTGACGTCCACCGGGCTCTTTCCACCCCGGCGCACCGCGATCTCTGCATATGAGGCGTTCGTGGCGACGACGTGGTCGGCCGTGCGGAAGGTCGCCTTCTCCAGAGCGAGCAGTCCTCTGCGCGGCAAGCGACCCCCCTGCGGGAAGCGCGAGTCGTACAACTCGGGGCAGAGGTCGTGGTGGTCGAACACGAACCGCGAACCGTCGCGGCGGCGCAGCCATCGGGCGATGGGCCAGAAGATGTCCGGCGGATTGCACGCCTGCAGCACGTCGAACCGCCCCTGGCGACGAGCGCGGAGCACCAGTCTGGCCGTCGCGAGGAACGAGTAGGCGTACTCCAGCACGAAGCCGAGCGCGCTTCCGCCGGGCGCGTAGGGGCCGTACTTCAGCAGCGTGACGCCCTCGAGGACCTCGTGAGCGGGATCACCCTTGCCCTTCGGGCAGACGACCGTGACGTCGTACCCGGCCGCGGTCAGCGCCTGGCACTCCAGCCAGACCCGCCGGTCGAAGGGTACGGGCAGGTTCTGGACGATGATGAGGGTCCGAGGTCGCGCACCCATCTCGGTTGCAGCAGTCATACCGCCCACCCGACACCCTCGTAGCCGGGCAGCCGTTCGATCTCGGCGCCGAGGCGCCCGTGCAGGTCGAGGATCCACGCAGGAGGAGCTGTGCGCAGCTCGTCGACGACGGAGCCGTCCGACGTCGCCACCACCGCCACATCACACCCGTGCAGCGTCTCTCGAGGCGCCGAGTAGAGCAGCCGACGCAGATGCGGCAGGCGGCTCTCGATGTACCGGAGGTTGGAGCCCATCAGCCGCTCGGGGTTGACGATCGGGTCGTAGATACGTACGTCGAAACCCTTGCCGATCAGTCGCTCCGCCAGCTCGACGTTCGGGCTCTCCCGCAGGTCGTCCGTGTCCATCTTGAAGCTCAGTCCCAGCATGGCCACCGTGCGGTACGGGCTGGCGATCAGCCGATCCACTACATCGGTGATGACGAGCTCGTTGGTCCGCGCAGTCCCGGCGAGCAGGGGGACGTCCAGCGCGTTCACCCGGGCCATGTCGAGCAGCGAGCGCAGGTCCTTGGGAAGGCAGGAGCCACCGTAGGCGAAGCCGGGCATCAGGTAGGCAGGGGAGATGTTGAGGACGGTGTCCTCGCTGAAGACGCGCATGACCTCCCGTGCGTCGACGCCGAGAACCCGGAAGATCCGCCCCATCTCGTTGGCGAACGAGACCTTGGTGGCGTGGAAGGCGTTGCACGCGTACTTCAGCGCCTCGGCGCTGCGGACGTCGACAAGCCTGATCTCGCGGTTCAGGAACGAGAACATGTCGGTCATCAGGTCGGTCACACGCTGGTTGGCGGTGCCGAGGACCACGAACGGTGGGTCGAAGAAGTCGGCGACACCCGATCCCTCGCGGAGGAACTCCGGGCACATTGCCGTTCCGACGGCCCAACCGGCCGCGAGCGGCGCACCAGCGAAGATCTTGTGGACGAGGTCATCCCCCGTTCCGGGCGGAACCGTGCTCCTCACCACCACCGCGTGGAAACCCGATGCCGGCGGCGTGGCGACGGCGAGCCCTCGTCGAATGTCGTCCAGCGCCCGTCGCAGGTACGTCAGATCGGTGCTGCCCTGCGGCGAAGAGGGTGTACCGACGCACAGCAGGGACACGTCGGCCTGTTCGAGGGCCACGGCAGGATCGGTGGTCGCGCGGAGGCCTCCGCTCTCGACCGCCGTCGCTATGAGCTGGTCGATACCCGGCTCTACGACTGGACTCCTACCGGAGCTGATGTGGTCGACCTTCACAACGTCGACGTCGACGCCGCACACGTCGTGGCCCCGCGAGGCCAAACCCGCGGCTGTCACGGTGCCGACGTAGCCCAGGCCGAAGACGGCGATCCTCATGGTCCCCCCATACGTTCTTGACCCCCACTGACCACCCGCGGCGGATGGTTCCCCCCGGCACACATGAGCCAGACGTCCGCCTCGGCGTGAAACGTCCCGGGATCGGCAACCCCAGGCTATGTGTGAACGACGGTTGGTCGCCACGGACGTGTGCATAGTAATCGATTTTGTGCTCGGCGGCTTCGATCGGCTGAGCGGTCCATGAGCGGCTGGCATTCGACCTGCCGTTCGACATCAATTCGCGACCTGCGATCTTGCCTCGCCGTCGGGACCGACCGCGTCCGCCGGCGTGAGCGAGGATCCCACGCGCAGGCCGGACACGGAGCGTCCCTCCTGCTTTCCCGGTGGGCCCTGCGACCACCGACGCCAACCGGGGGCGCTCACAACCGTGAGGACGCCGGTCGCGAGCAAGGCACCCCCGGCGACGTCCGTCGACCAGTGCGCCGCCTGAACCAGGAGGGAGGCTCCCATCAGAGCACCGCCGAGAGCGGGGACGAGCCAGACCCACCGACCCACACGAGGTTGCGCTACCAGCACGGCCAAGCCCAGGCAGACGATGACACTAATGGTGTGACCCGAC
>JBOGDU010000027.1:0-15625 GCA_050743145.1 Jiangellaceae bacterium
TCACGTTAAGAGGGTCCGTCCGGCCCTTGCCATGTCTGCAGACCTGGCATCGGACCCAGAGACCCTCTTAACGTGATCATTCTGGGTGGGATGTGGGGAACGTCACGGTGGCCGCGCTTGCATGTGCTTGCAAAAGTTAGCATGATGAAGCTGTGTCCAAGGTCGGTTCGCTCGGTGAGTTCCTGCAGGAGCAGCGGCGCAACGCCCAGCTGTCGCTTCGCCAGCTGGCCGACCAGACCGGCGTCAGCAACCCCTACCTGAGCCAGATCGAGCGCGGCCTGCGAAGGCCGTCGGCCGAGGTGCTCCAACAGATCGCGAAGGCGCTGCGAATCTCGGCCGAGGCTCTGTACGTCCGCGCCGGACTGCTCGACCACCCACGCTCCGACCGCACCGTCGAGGACGCCGTCCTCGCCGACGCCGTGCTGTCCGAGCGGCAAAAGCGGGTATTGCTCGACGTGTACGAGACATTCCGCAGAGAGAACTACGAGAGGTGACCCCCATGTCCCAGAACAACGCCACACCCCTGTACGCAGTCGCCGGCGCCGCCGACCTTGCGGTCGCCGCGCTGCGTGAGCTGCCCGCCCACGCACCGGCCTTCGCCCAGCGGGCGGAGATCTTCGGCGGCCAGGTCCGCGACCGGATCGCCGAGCTGCCCGCCGACCTGCAGAAGCTGCGCTCCGAGCTACCGGCGGACCTTCAGAAGCTGCGTGCCGAGCTGCCGGCAGATCTGCAGAAGCTGCGCGCAGAGCTGCCCGCCGACGTCCAGAAGTTGCGCGCCGACTGGCCGACCTTCGTGCAGGACGTCCCGGCCAAGGTGAGGAAGTACGCGGCCGAGCTGGCCGGCGACCTGTCCGAGACGTACGCCGAGCTCGCCGTGCGGGGCGAGGAGGCCGTCGGCCGGTTCCGTCGCGAGCACGCCGGCACCGTCGACACCGTGGCCGAGACCGTCGCCGACGCCGCGGAGAGGGCCGCCGACGCCGCCGACAAGGTGGCCGACGAGATCGCCGAGGCTCCACGGTCCGCACGCAAGCGCGGCCCTGCCGCAGGCTGAGGCAGTAGTCGAGCGCCATCCGAGGTACGCGGCCGTCCATAGGGTCGCGTACGCTCGGAGGCGTGCCCGATGTCTTCGGTTCCTTCCAGGGCCTCGTGTTCTGGGCGCTCACCATCGGTTCGCTCGGTCTCAAGGGTTTTGCGCTCGTCGACGCTCTGCGTGTGCAGAACGAGGCCTTTCCGCTGGCGGGTAAGCAGACCAAGAACATCTGGCTGCTCATCCTGGGCATCGCTCTCGCCGTCAACATCGTCGTGCTCAACCCGATCAATTTCATCAACATCATCGGTGTCGTCGCCGCGGCGGTCTACGTCGTCGACGTCCGGCCTGCGGTGCGGCAGGTCGGGGGTGGCAAGAGGCCTGGTTCCCACGAGGGGCCGTACGGGCCCTGGTGACGGCCGACACACACATGCGGCTAGGGTCGGCTGCCGTGCGCCATGACCAGCATGGGCGGACCCATCGCCTCGAGCTCGACGACCAGACGCTGCGGGAGTGGACCTGCACGGTCCTGGCCAGCGACCCCGAGGCCGGGATCGTCCTGGACCGGTCCGCCTTCTATCCCGGCGGTGGCGGTCAGCCCCCGGACCACGGCGTCCTGCTCTGGGGCGGCGTGCAGACCCGCATTGTCGGCGTGCGGCTCGCCGACGATCTCTGGCTGGTGCCCCATGCCGATGATCCGCTTCCGCCGGTCGGCACCTCGGTGCAGGGCGCGGTCGACGACGACCGTCGCAGTCTGCTCATGCGGACCCATTCCGGCCTACACGTGTTGTGCGGTGTCGTCTTCCGCGACTACGGCGTGCCGGTCACGGGCGGGAACATGGAGCCCGGCGAGGCGCGGCTGGACTTCGACCTCCCCGAGGTGCCGCCGGGGTTCAAGGAGAACCTGACCGAGGCACTCAACACCGAGGTCGCAGCCGATCGTGCGGTCCAGATCAGCGTGCTTCCGCGGGAAGAGGCCTACGGGATGGGGCCGATCATCCGGACGGCCACCGACCTGCTGCCGCCCGACCTCGAGGTCGTGCGACTCGTCGATGTCGTCGGGCTCGATCTACAGGCCGACGGCGGGACACATGTGGCCTCGACGCGCCAGATCGGGCGGATCGAGGTCGTCAAGGTCGAGAACAAGGGCCGCGGGTTCAGGCGTGTCCGCATCCGCCTGCCCGAGCGGACCTGAGGGCGTCCAACGCAGCTGTGCGCAGTTTCTCCGCACAAACAGGCCCGGATTCGACCCGAGACGCGGAGCTACCGCGCACAGCCGACCACCACCACCCGACCGGTCGCGCTCAGGACCAGTACACGATGACCTTGTCGCCGATCAGGACCTGATCGAACAGGGACGCGATGGCGGTCTTGTTCCGCACGTTGACGCAACCGTGCGACGACCCGTTGTAGCCGTTGGCGGCGAAGTCGGGCGAGTAATGGACCGCCTGCCCGCCGCTGAAGAACATGGCGTACGGCATCGGGGTGTCGTAGAGCTTGGAGACGTGGTCGCGCGACTTCCAGCCGACGCTGAAAGCACCTTCGCGCGTCGGAGTCAGCTCGGAGCCGAACCGCACGTCGAGAGTCATCTTCACGGCGCCGTTGACCACCCAGCGAAGCGACCGTGTCGACTTGTCGATGCACAGGACACGGCCCGTGGTGCACCGTGGGTCGAGCGCGGCGGTGGTACCGCCGTTGCCAGGGGCCCGGTTGTGCATCTCGTCGTCGGTCGGCGTGCGCGTCATCGCGGTCAGCCGGTCCCAGGTGCGCTGGTCGACCTCGCCGGTCGACGGGATGCCTCTCTTGGTCTGGAATCCTGCGACGGCCGTGGACGTCACCGGGCCGTACGTTCCCGTCACGTCCTCGTCGAACCAGCCGATCTGCTTCAGCCGCGCCTGCAACTCCCGCACCTTGTCGCCGGAACTGTCCGGTCCGATGATCGTGGGGCCGGCCACCAGCCGGTTGTGCATCTCCGCGTCGGTGGGCTGCCTTGTCATCGAGACCAGCCCGTCCCACGTCGCCTGGTCGACCTGCCCGGTGGCCGGAAGCCCGCGCTTGTCCTGGAACCCGGTCACGGCCTCGAGCGTGACGGGGTCGAACTCGCCGGTGATCTCCGTGGCGTACCACTGCAGTTGCTTGAGCCTCGCCTGCAGGTCGCGGACGCCGTCGCCCACGTCCCCGGCCATGTACAGGGCGGTGCGTGTCGGAGTCGGCGTGGGTGTCGGCGTGGGCGTGGTCCGCTCCGTCGTCACGGCGGGCGACGACTCCGCATCGGCGACGGTCGGAACGGTGGCCGAAGCCGCGCAACCCACGAGCAGCAGCGCCGTCAATGTCGCGACGACGCCGGTCCCGATCCTGGTGCCACGTGCCACGCGTGTCCGCCCCTTCCGGCTGGTGAGCGCCGCCGAACCGGCGGCGCTCACCAAAGACGACGCCCATCGTGCCCAACTGGTTGCGTCGCCGCAGGCAACGATCGGTCACGACTTGGTCTCGACTCGATTCAGTGCGGTAACGAAGGCCGCGTAGGAGGTTGACCCGAACAGGACGAAGGCGGCCTCGTCGACCCTGGTCGAGCAGGCTGCGACGGTCTCCACAGCGATGCGCGCCGCGTCGTGCAGCGGCCAGCCGTAGACGCCGGCCGACACGGCGGGGAACGCCACGGAGCGGGCACCGAGCTCGTCGGCCACCCGCAGGGCCTCCCGGTAGCAGGACGCGAGCAGATCCGGGTCGCGCTGGCCGGCGTTCCAGTTGGGGCCGACGACGTGGATCACCCATCTGGCCGAGAGGTCGCCCGCCGTCGTCCAACCGGCCCTTCCCGTGGCCAGCCCGTCCGGGAACGAGCGTATGCAGTCGGCGAGGATCGCCGGGCCACCGGCACGGTGGATCGCACCGTCGACCCCGCCGCCGCCTCGCATCGCGGAGTTGGCGGCGTTGACGATCGCATCCACCCGCTGCGTGGTGATGTCGCCCGCGACGAGACGGATCGTCACGTCATTCCTCCAGCATGATCGGTGGCTCGTGCTGGGCGTGTCGGCGCAGTGTCCACGCGCACGGATGCACCATGATGGCTCACGACGACGAGGCCCCTCCATGTATGAGATGGAGGGGCTTCGCCGATCCGACAGTGCCCGCGCCTCCGATCGCTCGGTGGCCGGCTCCGCCGAACCCTGTCACCTGCGGTGTCGACCTTGCCGATGGTCCCGGTCTCCCGGAACGTCCGGTGCTCTGAGGTAGCCTCCGAGCTGGTCTCCATCGCTGGCGACGTGAGAGATTTCTAGCCCTCGAGGCGATATCGCGCAAGGGGTCCGCGAGCATCTCTCCGGGACTTTTCTCGGCCGGGTGGGATGTCCACAGAAGGGCTTCGATTTCCCCCAACCGGAGCGAGTTGTCCACGGGTTCGTCCACTGCTTCATGCACAGCTGCGACCGCTCGGGCCACGCCTGGCATGCTCGTGCCGGGCCGGATCCGCGACGAAGGTGGTGTGAGCGTGACGAACACACTCGCCGAGCACGCCACGGCTGTCGTCCACGACCACCTGGCGGCGTCGGGCGTGCCGTGGGAGGAGAGCGCGCCCGGACGCTTCTCCGTCGAGCTGCCCGGAGAACGCAAGCTCAAGACCTCGTGCAGCCTCGCTGTCCGCGAGCACAGCCTCGTCGTCAACGCCTTCGTCGCCCGACGCCCCGACGAGAACCACGCCGGGGTTCACCGATGGCTGCTGGAACGCAACGCGCGGCTGTCCGGCGTCGCGTTCGCGGTCGACGGCAGCGGCGACATCTACCTCGTGGGGCGGCTGCCCCTGCATGCGGTCACGCCCGAGGAGCTCGACCGCCTCCTCGGCGTCGTGCTGGACGCCGCCGACACCTCGTTCAACACGATCCTCGAGTTGGGCTTCGCCGGGTCGATCCGGCGCGAGTGGGAGTGGCGGCTGGCCCGCGGCGAGTCCACGCGCAACCTCGAGGCGTTCGAGCACCTCCGGCCCGAGTCGACGGATCGGTGACGGCCCAGATCTGCCCGTTAGGCTCCGCAGCATGCACTACCGCATGGTCCTGTTGCGTCATGGTGAGAGCGACTGGAACGCGAAGAACCTGTTCACCGGGTGGGTCGACGTCGATCTCACCGACAAGGGCAGGGCCGAGGCCCAGACCGGCGGCGAGCTGATCGCCGGCCGCGACCTGCTGCCCGACGTGCTCCACACCAGCGTGCTGCGCAGGGCGATCCGGACCGCCGAGATCTCGTTGCACGCATGCGAGCGATCCTGGGTACCGGTCCGACGCTCCTGGCGGCTCAACGAGCGCCATTACGGGGCCCTGCAGGGCAAGGACAAGAAGCAGACCCTCACCGAGTTCGGGGAGGAGCAGTTCATGCTCTGGCGGCGGTCGTACGACACGCCGCCGCCGCCAATCGACGACGACGACGAGTTCTCGCAGGTCGGCGACCCCCGCTACGCGGACCTACCGCCGGAGCTCATGCCGCGCACCGAATGCCTCGCCGACGTGGTCCGGCGAATGCTCCCGTACTGGTACGACGCGATCGTCCCCGACCTCCGGCGCGGGGCCGGCGTCGCCGTCGTCGCCCACGGCAACTCGCTGCGCGCGCTGGTCAAGCACCTCGACGGCATCTCCGACGAGGACATACCCGAGCTGAACATCCCGACCGGGGTGCCGTTGTTCTACGAGCTCGACGAGTCCATGCGACCGCTCACCCGGGGTGGCGAGTACCTCGACCCCGAGGCCGCCGCCGCAGCCATCGAGGCCGTGAGGAGCCAGGGCCGCTGAACTCCGGCGTCCTCAGCGCGTCGGCCCGTCGGCCGACCATTCAACTTCGCCCGTGACCAGGTAGCGGACGTTGCCGGCGACGTTGACGGCGTGGTCGGCGAAGCGCTCGTAGTACCGGCCGAGCAGGGCGACGTCGACCGCGACCTCGACCCCACGGGTCCAGTCGTCATCGAAGATGACGACGAACAGTGAACGGTGCAGACGATCCATCTCGTCGTCGTCGCCGGCCAGCTCCGCTGCGCCCTCGAGGTCGCGTGTACCCAGAACAGCTCCGGCCTTGGCCGCCATGGCCTCGGCGGTCCGGCCCATGTCCTTGAAGGTCGTGCGGAACTCGTCGGGGACGGCAGCCTCCGGGTAGCGCATCCGGACCACCTTGGCCACGTGCACGGCCAGATCGCCCATCCGTTCGATGTCCGAGCTGCTGCGCTGTGCGGACAGGACGGCCCTCAGGTCCCCGGCGACCGGCGCCTGGGTGGCGACGAGCTCGAGGATCAGCTCCTCGATCTCCAGCTGGTCACGGTTGAGGCCGACGTCGGCGGCCACGGTCCGGTCGGCGAGCTGGACGTCGGCCTCGAGCAGTGCCGTCGTGGCAGTACGCATCTGCTCGCCGGCCTTGCGGGTCATCGCGATCAACCGGCTCGTGACGTCCTCGAGCTGCTCTTGGTAGGCCTGACGCATCCGAATGTCGCCTCACAGGAAGGGTAGTGGTCCGGGTTCGGGTTCCACAGGCTAGGTCGGCCGAGGTGGCCGGTCGGCTCCGTCAGGTGAACCGGCCGGTAAGACTGGGTGAACAACGCGCCGCCCTGGTCGCCCGATGGCCGCAGCGTGTCGGCCCGCCAGCGCCGGACACCTAGCATGAGTGGATGTGGACACCGTCACGGCTGCGGCGCTGACCGCCTGCGTCGGGGCGCTCGTGGGCCTGGCCGCCGGCCTGGCATTCCGCGCCAGTGAGCGGGAGCAGCATCGACTGCCGCCGGTAACCCCGTCCAGGGTGCCCGACGGTGTCGACGAGGTGCTGTCGGTGCTCCGTGGCGGCGCCGTCGTGCTCGGCGTCGACCTGGACGTGGTCAAGGCCAGTCCTTCAGCGCACGCGTTCGGCCTGGTCCGGCAGGACCGGATCGCCGTGCCCGAACTGCTCGACGTGGCCGCGTCGGTACTGCGCGACGGGCAGATCCGCGAAGTCCAGCTGGACATTCCCCGCTCCCGCGACTCCACCCAGGCGTTGCACGTCGCCGCGCGGGTGGCGCCACTGACCCACGGGCTCGTCCTGGTTCTCGTCGAGGACCGCACCCACGCGTTCCGCGTCGACCAGATCCGCAGAGACTTCGTGGCCAACGTCTCCCACGAGCTCAAGACGCCGGTGGGCGCGCTGAGCCTGCTGGCCGAGGCGGTACAGGACGCGAGCGACGATCCCGAGGCGGTGCGGCGCTTCGCCGCGCGGATGCAGCAGGAGGGGAGCCGGCTGACCCGGCTGGTCCAGGAGATCATCGACCTGTCCCGCCTGCAGTACGACGACCCGGTCGATTCGCCCGACCCGGTCGAGGTCGACGAGGTCGTGTCGGCGGCGGTCGACCGCAGCCGGGTGGATGCCGAGAACCGCCAGATCCGGCTCGCCTCCGGCGGCGACACCGGGCTGCAGGTCCTCGGCAACGAGTCTCAACTCGTCGTCGCGCTGGGCAACCTGGTCGAGAACGCCGTCGTGTACAGCGAGCCCCATTCGAGGGTCGCGGTCGGCGTCCGGCGTCGTGGCGACGTCGTCGAGATCAGCGTGACCGACCAGGGTGTCGGGATACCCCAGGCCGAGCTCGACCGGATCTTCGAGCGCTTCTACCGGGTCGATCCGGCTCGGTCCCGCACGACCGGCGGTACCGGGCTGGGATTGTCCATCGTCAAGCACGTCGCCGCTAGCCACGGCGGCGACGTCTCGGTGTGGAGCGTGCGGGGATCGGGGTCGACCTTCACACTGCGCCTACCACTCCACAGCCATTGGTCCGGGCATCCGTCCGAGCCGGAAGCCGCGATCCCGGAGGCCACATCGTGACCCGTGTGCTCGTAGTGGAGGACGAGGAATCGTTCAGCGACGCCCTGTCCTACATGTTGCGGAAGGAGGGGTTCGAGGTGGCCCTCGCATCCACCGGCACCGACGCCCTGGAGGAGTTCGACCGGAGCGGAGCCGACCTGGTGTTGCTCGACCTGATGCTGCCCGGCCTGCCCGGGACCGAGGTCTGCCGGCAGCTGCGCACCCGGTCGAGCGTTCCGGTGATCATGCTCACCGCGAAGGACTCCGAGGTCGACAAGGTTGTCGGGCTCGAACTGGGTGCGGACGACTACGTGACCAAGCCGTTCTCGTCCCGCGAGCTGCTGGCGCGCATCAGGGCCGTGCTTCGGCGCGGTGCCGACACCGGGGACGTCGCGCCGGCCGTGCTCGAGGCCGGTCCGGTGCGCATGGACGTCGAACGACACGTCGTGACGGTGGGCGACCAGTCGGTGCGACTGCCGCTGAAGGAGTTCGAGCTACTCGAACTGCTGCTGCGCAACGCCGGGCGGGTTCTCACCAGGGGACAGCTCATCGACCGGATCTGGGGTGCCGACTACGTCGGCGACACCAAGACGCTCGACGTCCACGTCAAGCGCTTGCGGGCCAAGATCGAGCCCGACCCGACCCAACCGACGCACCTGCTGACGGTCCGAGGCCTGGGGTACAAGTTCGAGGCGTGACGACCGCAACCGGCTGGAATCGCACCCGCGCGCCACGCTACGGCTGAAGGTCAGACTGTTCCGGCGGCGCGATGAGCGCGTCCTCGTAGGTGCCCTCCGCCGGTTGGACCAGTGCGTCCACGCTGACTCGCGGCGCGCTCTCGAAGCGGAACTCGACCTCGACAACGCTGCCGGGCACCGCGTCGACGCCGTCGACGTCGAGGCGGGTCGCCTCTGGTCCCAGGGTCGCGTACCCGTCCGCCGGGATGGTGAGTTCACCGTCGGTCGGTGCGGCGGTGACTTCGCCGACCCGTACCTCGAGCACCTGGTCGTCCTCCTCGCCGCGGTTGGCGAACGTGGCGAGGACAGTCGAGGCATCGCCGGACTCGCTGGCGACCACGAGCACGTTGCGTACCGCGATGTCGCCCGCCTCGGCGCTGACCCCGTCGGCGGGCGTATACCACTGCTGGGTCTGGGTCCGGACGGAGCCGCATCCGGCGAACGAGAGCGCCAGGACGGTGACGGCCACGAGCGCGGCGACGGGCTGCCTGCGAACGGGGTTCACCGTGGTGCTCCTCGGAGGCGTCGATCTTTCGTCAGGTCACCGGACGGCGACCAACCGGCCCCAGGGTACCGACGACCCGTGCCAGCTCGCGGAGTCACCCGAGCGTGCTGCGGACGAAGAGCACCGCCACCGCCAGCGCGCCGACCCCGATCGCGGCCGGGAACGCCGCGCGGTTCCCAGCCGACGGTAGGACCGCCACGAGCATGAGCAGCGCGCCCGCGGCGAATGCCGCCCACTCCCAGGCCGGCGGAGAGCCGGCGGGACCCAGGATCAGCAGGCCGAGCGCTGTGAGCAGGGCCGCCGCCGTGCCGGTTCGCAACGCCTGCGCGCCGAGCCGTTGCGGCAGTCCCATGACGCCGGCGGCCCGGTCGCGGGTGTGGTCAGGCAGGACGTTGGCACCGTGCGAACCGACGCCAAGCGAGGCCCCGGCCGCGACCATCCAGGCCGGTGGCGGCTCGCCGGCCGGCGACACCAGCCACACCACCACGGGCAGGAGCCCGAACCCCACCGCGTAGGGAACCCAAGACCATACGGTCCGCTTGAGCCCGACGTCGTAGACCAGAGCCGCCACGACCGCGATCAGGTGACACGCCCCGGGAAGGGTCCCGAGCGCCAGCGACAGTGGGACGCACGCAACTCCCGCACCCAGCGCGGCGACGCCCACGTCGCGCACACCGACACGACCTGCGGCGACGGGCTTGTCGGTACGTGCCGACGCCCGGTCCAGATCGCGGTCGACCAGATCGTTCACCCAGCCGACGCAGACTTGCCCGGCGAGCACGGCCGCGCCGAGAGTCGCCAGCACCACACCACGGACACCGGCGACGGCGGCCAGGGCGACCGTCAGCGAGGTCACCGCGGCGGCGGGCAGCGGGTGGCAGGCGAGGAGCAGGCCGCGAACGCGACCGGGCACGCTCACGCGCTGCTCGACAGAACCAGGGCCGTCGTCCACCGGGCCAGTATCCGACGTCATGGCCGCATCGTGACGACCGCCGCCAAGCAGGGAGGGGTGCGTTTGTCAACCCTGAGTTTGGCTCCTGACCAGCGCAAACGTGACCGATGCCCTTGCTACGCGTGTTATCCTGGTCGCGGGAAGGGGACAGAACCATATGACTTTCAAGGTCGGCGAGACGGTTGTCTACCCGCACCATGGGGCCGCCCTCATCGAGGCGATCGAGTCCCGTGTCATCAAAGGAGAGGAGCGCAAGTACCTCGTCCTGAAGGTCACCCAAGGTGATCTGACCGTCCGGGTCCCCGCCGACAACGTCGATCTCGTCGGCGTTCGCGACGTCGTCAACCAGGAAGGGCTCGACCGGGTGTTCGAGGTGCTCCGCGCACCACACACCGAGGAGCCGACCAACTGGTCGCGTCGGTACAAGGCCAACCTCGAGAAGCTGGCGTCCGGCGACGTCATCAAGGTCGCCGAGGTCGTCCGCGACCTCTGGCGCCGCGAACGCGACCGCGGCCTGTCCGCCGGCGAGAAGCGGATGCTCGCCAAGGCACGCCAGATCCTCGTCTCGGAACTGGCGCTGGCCGAGCACACCAACGAGGACAAGGCCGAGACGCTGCTCGACGAGGTCCTCGCCAGCTGAACACCCGTGTGTGTCCGCACGGCCCTCGTCTCCCCGCACGGGAGCGGGGGCTGTGTCGGTGCCTCGTCCGTTGATCACGTTCACCACCCTGGCGGGTGCTTCACTAGGCGCACGAACCTGGTGAACCGTCGACCAGCAAGGTGAACGTGATCAACTGCGAAAGGCCGGAGGGAGCACGATGACGACTGCGTGCATCCTGGTCGCCGCCGGCCGGGGTGACCGGCTCGGACCGGGTGGGCCGAAGGCGCTGCGCCTGCTCGGGGACGCTCCGCTGCTGGTACACGCGGTCGGAGCCGCCGTGGCCTCAGGTGCCGTCGACCTCGTCGTCGTCGCTGCACCCCTTGGCGATGTCGACGAGATCCGTGACCTGCTGGCCAGGCACGCGCCGCACCTGCTCGTCGTGCCCGGTGGACCGTCCCGCCGCCACTCGGTCGCTGCGGCGCTTACCGCGCTGCCGACGCCGGTCGAGGTCGTGCTCGTCCACGACGCGGCCCGGTGCCTGGCTCCTCCGGCCCTGTTCACGACGGTCGCGAAGGCCGTCACCGACGGTGCCGACGCCGTCGTTCCCACCCTCCCGGTCGCCGACACCGTCAAGCAGATCGCCGGCGATGTCGTCGTCGCCACGCTGGACCGCTCGCGGCTTCGGGCGGCGCAGACGCCGCAGGGCTTCCGCCGTGACGTGCTCGAGCGCGCCCACGCGACCGTCGACGAGGACGCGACGGACGACGCCGCCATGGTGGAGCGGATGGGGGTGACCGTGCGCGTCGTACCCGGCGACGAGGAGGCGTTCAAGATCACCCGACCGCCGGACCTGGTGTTCGCCGAGGCCGTGCTGGTGCGCCGCCGGGCCGATCGGCCATGACCGGCAGGGTCGGGATCGGCGTCGACGTCCACCCGCTCGAGGCCGGCCGGCCGTGCTGGGTCGCCGGGTTGCTCTGGGCCGACGAGCCGGCCGGCTGCGTGGGCCATTCCGACGGCGACGTGGCGGCGCACGCGGCAGGCGACGCGCTTCTGTCGGCTGCAGGGCTCGGAGACCTCGGCAGCGTCATCGGGACGGACCGACCCGAGTGGTCGGGAGCAGCGGGCGTTGCGCTCCTCGCAGAAGTCGCGCGCCGGGTCCGGGACGGCGGCTTCAGGGTGGGCAACGTCGCCGTGCAGGTCGTCGGCGACAGGCCGCGGATCGGCCTGCGACGAGCCGAGGCGGAGCAGGTCCTGTCGGCCGCCGTCGGCGCGCCGGTGACAGTCAGCGGAACCACCACGGACGGGCTCGGGCTCACCGGCCGCGGCGAGGGCCTGGCTGCCGTCGCCACCGCGCTCGTCGTTCCCCTGGATCATCAGCGCGACCACGAGGACGGCCACTCCGAGTAGCCAGCCGCCCGCGGATGCCCGGCCCCGTCGTCGCGGCCGTCGGCGCGTCCTCTCGTTCTGTCGGTTCCGACTGAGATGCTGTCGTACGCACGTTCGAATCTCGATGTGTGTGTCGCCCTGGGGCAGCAGGAGGGGAGTACGGCAGGATGACAACCATGGATTCCCTTGGCGGCGGCGTCGACGCTGGACACCGCAAGGCAAGGGGGGCGTTCTTCACTCCGCCGGAGATATGCAGGTATATTACGGCTTGGGCGATACGTGACGCCAGCAATCTCGTACTCGAACCGTCCTGCGGCGAGGCAGAGTTCTTGCTCGCCGCTGGGCGGCGCTTAGCCGAGCTTGGCGCCGCCGATGCGAGCCATGTGAGGCTCGCGGGCGTAGAGCTACATCCCGGCAGCGCTCAACGCGCGCGGGATCTTATGGCAACCCACGATTATGCCGCCGCGATCGAAACGGCGGACTTCTTCTCCGTCCAGCCACGACCAGGTTGGGATGTCGTCGTCGGCAATCCCCCGTACGTGCGGTACCAAGACTTCTCCGGGGAGCCACGGGTGCGCGCACGCGAGGCGGCACTACGAGCCGGTGTCGCCCTGTCCGGCCTGGCCTCATCGTGGGCAGCGTTCATGGTCCACGCCGCTCTCTTCCTGCGCCCAGGTGGGCGTCTGGGACTGGTGTTGCCCGCCGAGCTGATGACGGTCAACTACGCCGCCGAGGTCCGGCGGTTCCTGCTCGAACGTTTCGCCGAGGTCCGGATGGTCGCCTTCACCGATCGGGTCTTTCCAGGCGTTCTCGAAGAGGTAGTGCTTTTGCTGGCCGACGGCTTTGACAGAGGACCTTCGGGTGACCTGACGATCGTGCAGGCGAGGGACGTCAGGGATCTGCAGAACGCCGTTGAGAGCACGTGGACGCCAGCCGACCGGCGTGCCAAGTGGACGCCGGGTCTACTTTCGGCGGATGCTTTGGCTGCCTATGAAAAGACCGCTTCGGGTGGTGCCTTTGTAAATCTTGACGCATGGGGCGAAACCACGCTCGGCATGGTGACTGGAAGGAATGACTACTTCGCCTTGACCGAAGGTGACGTCGCGGCCCTTGATCTCGAACCGTCGGACCTCTTGCACGTGTCACCGCCTGGTTCGAGGCATCTTCGCCGTCTAGATCTGAGCGCTGACCGGTGGCACGAGCTGCGCCGCGCGGGTCACCAGAACTACCTTTTCCGGCCCGATCTCGATCCGTCGACCGCCGGCCTCCGCTACATCTCCGCCGGCGAGCGAGATGGTGTCAGCCGCGCCTACAAGTGCCGCGTGCGCGAGCCTTGGTGGAAGGTCCCGTACCTGCGGCCTGCCCACCTGTTCTTGACCTGCATGAACGCCGAAGCCCCACAACTTTGCGACAATGGCGCGAGAGTTCATCATCTCAACTCGGTGCACGGAATCTACCTTCGCGACGGCCTCGTGGACCACGGTCAGAGGCTGCTGCCGATGGCAGCGCTCAACTCCATGACGCTGCTCGGCGCAGAAACGGTCGGCCGGTCCTACGGTGGAGGCATCCTCAAGATCGAGCCGAAGGAGGCGGACCGGCTGCCAATGCCCAGTCCTGACCTGCTCGGGACAGCTGAACACGACCTTGCTGCCGTCCGGGCCGATGTTGACCAGTTATTGCAGTCGAGAGGGCTACGTGATGCAGTCGCCTTGCTTGACGAAATCCTCTTGGTCAAGCACGCGGGACTCCGCCGTGCCGAGGCAGCGGCCCTGCGTGTGGCTCGCGAGACTCTTTGTGCCCGCCGACATGCTCGGGGCGCGTCAGGCCCGCGGTCGCACATTGCGCCTGCGCTAGAGGACGCGGGTTGATGTCCAGCCGGTCTTCGAGGGACATCTTCGACCTTCTCGAGCCGATCATCCGCGGTCATCCATCCGTCAACCCGTGGATCGTCCATGACGACGGCACGCCCACCTACCGTCCGGACCTGGGCTTGCTCATTCAGATGCTCGCCGTGCAGGCGGCCGAGAGCAGCATCGCGCAGTCCGGGCGGCTCGCCAAGACGATCGACGCCTGGGTAGCCAGCGAGCTACGTCGCGCAGGGTTTGGCGAAGACGAGGTGTGGCCACGGCTGGTGTCTCCCCGTGTATTGCCCCGCGAGGTCGGGCTGCTCGTCTCCGCGCTTCCACCGCGATTGCGCGCAGACGTCCAGACCCACCTGACAAGGAACCGTCAGGTCGGCCCCGCTGATGCGCGAGTGCTCGGGCGCGCGTACGTCAAGCAGGTCGACGTGTTGATCGCCCAATGGTCGCGCGGCCCAGAGTTGTTGATCTCGACCAAGTCCATGGCATCGTCGTTTCGCAAGAACCTGCCGAACCGGTTCGAGGAGGCCTACGGGGACGCCAAGAATCTCCGCGGCCGGTACCCGCTGGTCGCCATGGGGTTCCTGTTCGTCATGCATGCGAGCGTTCGCGATGAGCCCGGAACATTGGACCGTGCAATCGACATGTTGCGAAAGCTTCGCGCGGAAAACGACGTCTACGATGCGACCTGCCTGCTTGTGGTGGAGTGGGGTCCCAGCGTCGCAGTCTCTGTGGTCGAGGATGTCGTACCGGACGACCTGGCGGCCGACTCGTTACTAGCGGTTCTCGTCGATGCCGTGCTGGCCCGTACCCCCATCGAGATGCATGTCAGGGCACGTGAACGGCGCGCGCACCGCGATCTGCCGATCTCCGAGGACGGTATCGAGGCGGTCTGACTCGGCCCTTAGGTGAGGCTGGATACGCTTACGCGGTGAGTCTCCGCCTGTACGACACCGCCACCCGTGAGATCCGCGACTTCGTTCCGCTACAGCCGGGCAAGGTCGGGATCTACCACTGTGGCCTGACCGTGCAGGGGCCGCCGCACATCGGTCACATCCGCAAGGAGGTCGTCTTCGACGTGCTGCGGCGCTGGCTCGAGCACACCGGCTACGAGGTCACCCTGGTCGCGAACATCACCGACATCGACGACAAGATCTTGACGAAGTCGACAGCGGCCGGGCGGCCGTGGTGGGCGGTCGCGTTTGCCAACGAGCGGGCTCTCGACGCCGCCTACGACGTCCTCGGCTGTCTGATGCCCACCTACCAGCCGCGGGCCACCGGCCACGTGCCCGAGATGCTCGAGCTCATGAACGAGCTCGTCGAGCGTGGTCACGCCTACCCTGCGGCCGACGGCTCCGGCGACGTCTACTTCGACGTGCGGTCGTGGCCGTCCTACGGCGAGCTGTCCCGTCAGCGCCTCGACGACATGGAGCCCGCCGCCGACGCCGATCCGCGCGGCAAGCGCGACCCTCGGGACTTCGCGCTGTGGAAGGGCCACAAGGACGGCGAGCCCGACAGCGCGTCGTGGCCGACCCCCTACGGCCGGGGCAGACCCGGATGGCACCTCGAGTGCTCGGCCATGGCGGCGAAGTACCTGGGCGAGGAGTTCGACATCCACGGCGGCGGCCTCGACCTGCGCTTTCCTCACCACGAGAACGAGCTGGCCCAGTCGCGGGCTGCCGGCCAGAGCTTCGCCCGCTGGTGGATGCACAACGCGATGCTCAACCTCGGTGGCACCAAGATGAGCAAGTCCGTGGGCAACA
>JBOGDU010000028.1:0-4645 GCA_050743145.1 Jiangellaceae bacterium
GATCTGATGTGGTCGACCTTCACAGGGTCGACGTCGACGCCGCACACATCATGGCCTTGTGACGCCAGACCCGCAGCCGTGACGGTACCGACGTAGCCCAAGCCGAAGACGGCGATCCTCATGGTCCCCCCACACGTTCTTAGCCCCCAGTGACCACCCGCGGCGGACGGTTCACCCCGACACACAGTAGCCAGACGTCCGCCTTGGCGTGAAACGTCCCGGGATCGGCAACCCCAGGCTATGTGTGAACGACGGTTGGTCGCCACGGACGTGTGCATAGTAATCGATTTTGTGCTCGGCGGCTGCGATCGGCTGAGCGGTCCATGGGCGGCTGGCATTCGACGTGCCGTTCGACATCAATTCGCGACCTGCGATCTTGCCTCGCCGTCGGGACCGACCGTGTCCGCCGGCGTGAGCGAGGATCCCACGCGCAGGCCAGACACGGAGTGTCCCTCCTGCTGTTCCAGTGGGCCCTGCGACCACCGACGCCAACCTGGGGCGCTCACAGCCGCGAGGACGCCGGTCGCGAGCAAGCCACCCCCGGCGACATCCGTCGACCAGTGCGCCGCCTGGACCAGGAGGGAAGCTCCCATCAGAGCACCGCCGAGAGCGGGGACGAGCCAGACCCACCGACCCACACGAGGTTGCGCTACCAGCACGGCCAAGCCCAGGCAGACGATGACACTAATGGTGTGACCCGACGGGAAACTGCCCCCATAGTCGTCCACGGTGCCGTGGGTATCGGGACGACCTACTGCCATCTTCGCTGCGACAGTGAGCGCCGCCGTCATCAGCCAGACGCCACCGACGAACATCGCGGGTCGCAGTGAACGGCGTATCACACAGAATGCCACGGTGAACGCCGCGAGCAGGCCCGCAAGCACGGGCGGGCGCAGACCTTCGACGACATAGTCGGCTCGCAACTGCGCCGTTCCCCACACGTCATCGGGTCGCGCCCATTCGCGGATGATCGAGTCGAAGGTGTCCAGCAGGCCGAGATGCACGCTCACGGCCAAAGCAATGAAGGCACCGGTACATGCCCCTGCGATCCACCATCGGACGGATCGTTCCCCCGAACTTGCCATGATCAGCGATCGCTCAGCACGTCGCCGAGTAATCGGCCACGTCGGTCCCGATCGGACAACAGCGTGGGCGGCAAAGGCCACTGGATGGAGAGTTCGGGATCATCGAAGGCAATCGTGACGTCTTCGGCCGGGTCGTGCGGGCGATCGATTCGGTAGGCGACGTCGGCGGGGTCTGTGAGTGCCTGGAATCCGTGTGCGCAGCCGGCGGGAATGTAGATCGATCGACAGTCGTGATCGCGCAATCGAAACGATGCCTTTTGCAGGAACGTGGGCGACTGCGGCCGGAGGTCGATGACCACGTCGAATATCTCGCCGTACGAGCATCGGACGAGTTTGGCCTCGCCATCGCCTGCTCGCAGATGGAGCCCTCGGATGACGCCATATGCCGAACGAGAGACGCTGTCCTGGAGGAATGCACCCGGATCGATGCCATGCCGTCGCGCGATTTCAGCGTCGAACGTACGGCTGAAGAAGCCGCGGATATCACGAAACGGTGTCGGCGTGAAGACCAGGACGCCGGCAACGGAACAGTTCAGAACCTCCATGACGTGCCCCACGTGGCTCGGTGTGAGCGATACCGGCGTGCCATCGGATCCGGACCGGGTAACCTTTCGCCACCATGACCGCTGCCCATCGATGCCGCTCGTGTCACTCCGGACGCGTTGATCTGGTCCTCGACCTGGGCGAGGTTCCTGGATCGGACGTCTTTCCGCCGCAGGTGTCGCCAGGCCCGGATCCCCGATGGCCACTCGAGTTGTACATGTGCCGGAACTGCGCTCTCGTGCAGCTCGGCCCCGCCGGCCCGCCTGCAATCGACGAGCAGGGCGCCGTCGACTCGGCAACCGCGATCGCTCACGCAGAGCGTGCGGTGCAGTCGATCATGCAGGAGGAGGGTCTCCAAGCTGGAGATACGATCATCGAGATCGACAGTGGCCATGGTGGCTCGTGGCTTCCCGGCTTCGCGGAGGCCGGCCTGGTCGCGCGCGATCCTGACTCGTCTGCCGACCTCGTGGTCGACCTGCACGGCCTGATGCACGAGGCCGACCTGGATGCAGCGGTAGCCGCGCACGCCGATCGGATAGCACCCGGCGGCAGGCTGATCTGCGAGCTCTATTACCTTGGCGCACTGGTCGAGGACTCGCTCATCGACACGATCCGGCACGGCCATTACAGCTATCTGTCCCTGGTCGCGGCGACGCACGTGTTCAGCCGGCACGGACTGGTCGTGTGTCGGGCGCAGCGGGTTCCGACCTTCGGAGGCAGCTTGCGGCTGGTGGTTCGCCGGGCGCAGGACGGTGCCGAGGCGGACGCCAGCGTCCGCGAGCTCACGATTTCCGAGCGCCACTCCAACCTCGACAACGTGGTCGCTGTGGAGGCCTTGGAGAAGCGTGGCCAAGCCGCGGCAACCGCCTTTCGGGCGCTGCTGGTATCCGCGGCCGAGACCGGCACGTCCGTCGCAGGATACGGCGCTCCGTCGAAGGCCGCAGTCCTGATGGCTCTCTCCGACGTCGATGCCACTCTGCTTCGGTACACGGTGGACATGTCGCCGGCGAAAACGGGCTGCCGCATTCCTGGCGCCAATGTGCCGATCCGGCCGGTAGAGCATCTGATCGTCGACGAACCGGCCGTGGTCGTGGTCCTGACGTGGGACATTGCAGCAGAGGTGATCACGAACCTGCGGCGCCTGGCCGCCGCCAGCGACTGGGATCCCCAGTTCTGGGTGCCATTGCCGAAGCCGGGCTTCGTCACCGCCTGATGTCATGATCGTCGGCCGTCAGAGTCGCCGGGGGTCCGCCAGCTCACGCAACGCCGGGGCGACAGGCCTGCCCTGCAGCAGACCGTCGACCGTACCTGCATCGATCGCCTGTCGATAGACCGCGAGCGCTCCGACCACGGCGTCGACCGTTGTGTCGAGGTCGTCGTCGGTGTGCGCAGCGGAAATGACGAACGACTGCGCCAGGACGCCGCGCTTCAGCAGCTCCTGGAGGAACAACGTTCGGAACTCCTGGGACCGTCGGCCTTCTGCGTCCAGTGTCACGAAGATCATGCAGGACGGTCGTCCGACGACCGACACGTACTCGCCCAGGCCGGCATCGTGAGCGGCGGCGTTGATCGCGTCCGCGAGCAGCATTCCCTGCCGCTCCATGATGCCGACGACGTCGCGCTCCCGGTATGCCTGCCGCACGGCGAGGTAGGCGGCCAATCCGGTGGTCTCCGGCCCGAACGTCGTGGACAGCAGGAATGGGCGGGAGGCATCGGTGTTGAGCCCGCCGAGTTCCATCAGGTCCCGCCGACCCGCGAGGGCCGAGATCGCGAAGCCGTTGCCGAGTGCCTTGCCCCAGGTCGAAAGGTCGGGCGTGACGCCGTAGACCTCCTGAGCGCCACCGACGGACCAGCGCATTCCGGTGATGATCTCATCGAAGATCAACACAACTCCATGCTGCTCACACAGCGCTCGCACACCCTGCAGGAAGCCAGGCGAAGGCTCGGCGAGAGCGGTCGCGGGTTCGAGGATCAGACCGGCGATCTCGCCCTGCCGAGACTCGAGCAAGGCCCGGACGGAAGCGAGGTCGTTGTAGCGGAACGTCACCGTGAGCGCACGGTGCTCGGTCGGGATCCCGGCCGTCATCGGGCTCGTCGCGATGAACCAGTCATCGGTCGAGAAGAACGGGTGGTCGGCGCAGACGCCGACCAGGGTGCGACCGGTCGCCGCGCGCGCCAGCTTGACGGCGGCGGTCGTGGCATCAGAACCGTTCTTGGCGAACTTCACCATGTCGGCACCCGGAACGTGCTCGAGGAACGTCTCGGCCGCCCGAAGCTCCAGCACCGTCGGTCGGGTGAAGTTGGTCCCTTCGGCTGCGGCCGACGCCACGGCAGCTGCCACCGGGCCGTATCCGTGGCCGAGCGTGACCGATCGCAGGCCCATGCCGTATTCGACGTACCAGTTGCCGTCGACGTCGAGCACTCTCGCACCGTCCCCGCGTACGAGGACCGGCGTCATCGATTCCGGATACTGGTCGGGGCCCCGGGAGTAGGTGTGTGCTCCGCCCGGAACGAGGGCGTGCAGGCGGCGCTGCGCAGTATCGGACCGACCGAACGATCGAGGTTCTCCACCGGTCGGGGCTGTCATCAGCTGTGCCGAACTCGCCGAACTATCCATCAGCTCCGCCTCCCCGTAGCGAAAGCAGGGCCTTGGTCACCGTGAATCCCTCGGCGTACCGGCTCCTGCACTCCACGCCCCGTAGTCGCATCAGTGACAGGAAGGTCTCATCGTCCCACCAGTCGCGACCCGCCTGCGACGGGAAGCACTCGTGGAGAAGTTCCACCTTGCGGCGGGCAATCTCGGGCTCGAGCGCAACATAGTGGCTCACCCTGCCGAGGTCGCCGTCCCACTTCGGTATCTCGTAGTGGAGTACCAGCGCATCTCGCCACACGGTAGGTGCGAGTTCAGCGATCAGACGGTGGTCCTGATGGGCGTCGTCGGGGCGCGGTGCGAACACCACGTCGGCGGTCATCGACCTCGACACCTGCTCCAAAGCTTCCTTGACCGCGCCCCAGTG
>JBOGDU010000029.1:0-7273 GCA_050743145.1 Jiangellaceae bacterium
CTCGATCCTGGTCGGTGTCTTCACCACAATGGCCGTCACGATCATCGGTGGCTTGATCGGCATGATCGCCGGCTTCTACAGCGGCTGGGTCGACAACGTCCTGTCCCGGATCCTGGAGATCTTCTTCGGTATCCCGCTGCTGCTCGGCGGGATCCTGGTGCTGGCGTCGTTCCCCTCGAATCCCGGCACCCCCCAGTTGGTGACGATCGGCAAGGTCGTGCTCGCTCTCGCCGTGCTTGGATGGACCAGCCTGGCCCGGATCATGCGCTCGACGGTCATCCAGGTGAAGCATTCCGACTACGTCAGCGCCGCCAGGGCTCTGGGGGGAGGGGCGCCGCGCATCCTGCGCAGCCATGTGCTGCCGAACGCCGTCGCCCCGGTGATCGTCTACGCGACGATCGTGCTCGGCATCTTCATCGGCCTCGAGGCCACGCTGTCCTACCTGGGGATCGGGCTGCAGCCTCCGGTGATCTCCTGGGGGGTGGCCATCAACGATGCTTCCACCTACATCCGCCAGTCGCCGCACATGCTGCTGTTCCCCGGCGCCTTCCTCACCGTCACGGTGCTGGCTTTCATCATGCTCGGCGACGCCGTGCGCGACGCCTTCGACCCGAGACTGCGCTGAGGGGCGGTCCGCACGTGGCAACGACTGACACCTTCCCTCCGCCGGAAGCGACGGCCGCCGGCCATGCCTCGCTACTGGATGTCGACAACCTCCAGGTCGAGTTCCGCACCCGCGACGGCGTCGCCAAGGCGGTGAACGGGGTCTCGTTCACCCTCGAGGAGGGCGAGACGCTCGCTGTCCTCGGGGAGTCCGGGTCCGGAAAGAGCGTCACCGCGCAGGCTGTGATGGGCATCCTCGACAGTCCGCCGGGGTTCGTCACCGGCGGCGCCGTGCGCTTCCGCGGGCAGGACCTGCTGAGCCTGCCCGAGGACGAGCGGCGCGCTTACCGCGGCCGCAACATCGCGATGATCTTCCAGGACGCACTGTCCGCGCTGAACCCGGTCTTCCCGGTGGGCTGGCAGATCGGCGAGATGTTCCGGATCCACGAGGGGCTGTCCAAGAAGGACTCCCGCGCGCGGGTCATGGAGTTGATGGACCGGGTGCGCATCCCGGCCGCCCCGGAACGAATCGACGACTACCCCCACCAGTTCTCCGGTGGCATGCGCCAGCGGATCATGATCGCGATGGCGATCGCCCTCGACCCCGACGTACTGATCGCCGACGAACCCACGACGGCGCTCGACGTCACGGTCCAGGCCCAGATCATGGAGCTGCTGAGCGATCTGCAGCGCGAGCGCAAGATGGGCCTGATCCTGATCACCCACGACCTCGGCGTCGTCGCCGACGTCGCCGACAAGATCTCGGTCATGTACGCGGGCCGGATCATGGAGAAGGCGGTCGTGGGCGAGATCTACGCCCGGCCCGCCCACCCCTACACCAAGGGTCTGCTGGAGTCGATCCCGCGGGTCGACCTCAAGGGCCAGGACCTCTCCGCGATTCGCGGCTTGCCACCCAGCCTCACCCGGATCCCGGCCGGCTGCGAGTTCAACCCGCGCTGTCCGTACGCTCAGGACATCTGTCGGGAGAAGCGACCGGCGCTGGTCGAGGTCGTGCCGGGCCGGCTCAGCGCGTGCCACTTCGCCCAGGAGGTCCTCGATGACAGCATCTAGCCCGACCGGTGAGGTGGTCCTCGACGTCCAGGACCTCGTCAAGCACTTCCCGCTGACCACCGGCATCGTGTTCAGGCGGCACGTAGGAGATGTCAAGGCAGTCGACGGCGTGTCGTTCCAGCTGCACAAGGGCGAGACGCTGGGCATCGTGGGGGAGTCGGGCTGCGGCAAGTCGACCCTGGCCAGGCTGTTGATCCTGCTCGAGACGCCGACCAGCGGCCGGGCCGAGTTCAAGGGCAAGGACATCTTCGGCGCGAAGGGTAAGGCCCTGCGGGCGCTTCGCCGCAACATCCAGATCATCTTCCAGGACCCGTACTCGTCGCTGAACCCACGGATGACCGTCGGCGACATCATCGGCGAGCCCTACGACATCCATTCTGAGGTCGCCCCGCGTGGCGACCGGCGCCGGCGGGTCCAGGAACTGCTCGAGGTGGTGGGTCTCAACCCCGAGCACATCAACCGGTACCCCCACCAGTTCTCGGGTGGGCAGCGGCAGCGGATCGGGATCGCGCGCGGTCTCGCGCTGCGGCCAGAGATCATCATCTGCGACGAGCCGGTCTCGGCGCTCGACGTGTCGGTGCAGGCGCAGGTCGTCAACCTGCTGGAGAAGCTGCAGGACGAGTTCGGACTGTCCTACATCTTCATCGCACACGACCTGTCGGTCGTGCGCCACATCTCCGACCGGGTCGCTGTCATGTATCTCGGCAGGCTCGCCGAGATCGGCACCGACATACAGATCTACGAGCACCCGTCCCACCCGTACACGCAGGCCCTGCTATCGGCAGTCCCGGTGCCCGACCCGTCCGTGCGCGGCCAGCGCAAGCAGATCATCCTCGCCGGTGACCCGCCGAGCCCGGCCAACCCGCCCAGCGGCTGCCGATTCCGGACGCGGTGCTGGAAGGCCACCGAGAAGTGCGCCCTGGAGGTCCCCGAGCTCATCGTGCGCCCGGGCGTCGACCACGAGTCCGCCTGCCACTACGCAGCGGTCCGCGAGGACGTCGTCGTCCAGCACTGACGCCCACCTCGCCGTCCACCACGCCATGCGGTCGTTTGATCACGTTCACCACCCTTGTGGACGGTTCACCAGGATTCCGAACCTGGTGAACGGTCCCCACGCCTGGTGAAGTGGGCTGTCGGCTTGGGTCTTAGGGTGGCGGATATGGCAGACGCACGTACGGGCAGGCGCTTGCTACTCGTCCATGCCCACCCCGACGACGAGACGATTGCCAACGGCGCCACCATGGCGCATTACGCCTCCGAAGGCGCCCACGTCACGCTGGTCACGTGCACACTGGGCGAGGAGGGAGAGGTACTCGTCCCCGATCTCGAGCATCTCGCCGCCCACCGCGACGATGGGCTCGGCCGGCATCGCATCGGTGAGCTCGCCGCCGCGATGGCCGAGTTGGGCGTCACCGACCACCGCTTCCTCGGCGGGCCGGGACGGTATCGCGACACCGGCATGGGGTGGAGCGAGGACGGGATGGCCACCGTCCCCGCCGATGTGCGGGCCGACACGTTCTGGCTGGCCGACCTGCGCGAGGCCGCTGACCATCTCGTCGAGATCATCCGCGAGGTGCGGCCCCAGGTGCTCGTCACCTACGACGAGGTCGGCGGCTACGGTCACCCCGACCACATCAAGGCCCACCGGGTCGCCACCTACGGGTCGGCGCTCGCGGCTGTTCCCTCGTACCGGCCCGATCTCGGTGCGAGCTGGGACGTGCCCAAGGTCTACTGGACGGCCTTCCCACGCAGCGTGGTCGAGGAGGCCGTCGCCCGCTCCCGCGAGGCCGGGTCGACCTTCTTCGGCATCGAGAGCGCCGACGACTTCGGGGTCGTGGTCCCCGACGACGCGGTCGCCGCGGCGATCGACGGCACCGCCCACCTCGATCGCAAGATGGCGGCGATGAAGGCCCACGCGACCCAGATCACCCTCGACGGCCCCTTTCTCGCGCTCTCCGAAGAGGTCGGTCAACTGGTCTGGGGCTGGGAGCACTACCGGCTCGCCAAGGGTCAGATGGGTCCGGTCGACGCCGACAGCGGCCGGGAAACCGACCTGTTCGCCGGGGTCGCCGTGCCGTGAGGCTTGGCTGCGGCACCTGATCCGGTACGATGCTCCGGTCAGCCGTGTCGGCTGCCCTTCCCCTGCCGCAACCGCCTTCCCGAGCGAAAGTGTGTCCCCGCGTGACTGACCAGCCCACCCGCGTCGGGGAAGTACGCCCGGACCAGCCGCCACCGCCGGCCTTCGACGACCAGCCCGACGACGTCGAACAGCACGACCAGCCCGACGTCGAACAACCCGACCGGGCCGACGAGCCCGACCGGGCCGACGATCCCGACCAGCAGGACCAGCTGGACCAGCCCGACGTCGAGCAGACCGATCAGCCCGACCAGCCCGTCGACACCGGTGACACCGCGGCGTTGTCGCCGGCTGCTGAAGTTCCAGGCTCCGACGACGGACCGAGACCGGGGTTCTGGCGCCAGCGCCCCACCGTGATCGTGGCAACTGTTCTCGGTGCGGCGCTGGTCCTCTATCTGGCCGCATACCTCGTCGCCGGCCGAGACCTCGCCAGCGGAGCCACTGTGCTCGGCGTCGAGGTGGGCGGGATGTCGACGTCAGAGGCCGAGTCCGTACTGGCTGCCGAGCTGCCCGCGCTGGTCAATACTCCGATAACGCTGGGCGGCGCCCAGGAGGGCACGTTCAGCATCGTCCCCCCGGAAGCAGGCCTGACCGTCGACGTCGCGGCCACGGTCCGCGCCGTTCCCGGCGCCAGCGCCAACCCCATCTCGATCATCCGGGCGTTGTTCGGCGCCGGCGAGGTCGACCCGGTACCGGCAGTCGACCGCGAAGCCCTCGAGGCAGCCCTCACCGTCATCGCGGAGCAGGCCGACACGGCGCCGGTCAACGGGTCGGTCGGGTTCGACGCCGGTGCGGTCGTGACGAGTGCGGCGGTGCCCGGCCGCTCGGTCGACATCGGCGCCACGGCTGACGCCGTGACCGCCGCGTTCTTCGGCACCGACGGACCGCACGAGCTTCCGCTCGGGGCCGTCGAGCTGGCCGTGACCGGGGTCGACGCCGCGGTCACCGACGCCGAGGTCGAGCGTGCTGTCGCCGAGTTCGCCGAACCTGCGATGTCGGGGCCGGTCTCGGTCGTCGCAGGGGGCCAGAGCGCGACGGTGGAGCCCGACGTCATCGGCACCGCGCTGACGATGAAACCCGACGGTGAGGGCATCCTGACCCCCCATCTCGACGGCGTGAAGCTCGCCGAGGCCGCCGAGGATGCCCTGGCCGACATCGGCCAGGAGGGCAGGGACGCCACCATCCGGATCGAGGGCGGTGCACCGGTCATCGTGCCCGCCCGGACAGGCCGCGTCGTGATGCCCGATGCGCTGGCCGCGGCGATCCTGCCCGCGCTCACGGCCAGCGGCGACGACCGGACTGCCGAGGTCGAGCTCACGGAGACTGAGCCCGAGCTGACTACTGCCGGCGCTGAGACGCTGGGGGTCGAGGAGGTCATCGCCGAGTGGACGACGCGCTTCCCACACGCCGCGTACCGCAACACCAACATCGGGCTGGCCGCGAGGCGGATCGACAACACCCTGCTGCTCCCGGGCGACACGTTCAGCCTGAACGACATCGTCGGTGAGCGGACGGCTGCCAACGGGTTCGCCGTCGGGTGGACGATCGACGGTGGCCGGCTGCGCGAGGACTTCGGCGGCGGCGTTTCGCAGGTGGCGACCACCACCTACCACGCCGCGTTCAAGGCGGGGCTCGAAGACGTCTACCACCAGCCCCACAGCATCTACTTCGACCGCTACCCGGTCGGCCAGGAGGCCACGGTCTCGTGGGGCAGCTTCGACATGTCGTTCAGGAACGACACTCCGTACGGCGTCCTCGTCGACACCCAGTTCAGCCCCAGCGGCGCGGCCTCAGGCACGCTCACGGTCAAGATCTGGAGCACCGACTACTACCGGGTCGAGACGTCGGTGTCCGCGCGGAGCAACGACACCGACCCCCAGACGATCTACGACACCAGCGACGAATGCGAGGCTCAGGAGGGCTGGCGGGGCTTCAGCATCACCTCGTACCGGAAGGCCTGGACGCCGGACGGCGAACTGGTGAAGGACGAGTCGTCCCCCTGGACCTACCACGCGAACCACACCGTCATCTGTGGCCCGGAACCCGACACGCGTGGCTGACCAGGGCCACCCATGCTCACCGGGACGGGCGGCGGTAGTGATAGCGGTGGTGCTCGATGAAGGCGAGCCGCTGGTAGGTCGCGAGGGCGGGCGCATTGTCCGCGGAGACCTGTAGGTAGACATCGGTGGCTCCGTGCGCGCGAGCCCATCGCGCCACGCCGGCGACGATGTGGGTGCCAAGGCCGCGACGGCGGACGGCCGGGTCGACCTCGACGGCCGTGACGCCCACCCATCGGCGCCCGTCCGGCGCGTCGGTGACGGCACCGCGGGCGATCGCCACCAGCCGGCCACCGTCGTCGACGCCGGCGAAGCCCACCGTGTCGGCGTGGACGAGCACACGGCGTGCATGCGCCGGCAGTGTCTCCCCGCGGTAGTGGTAGGCCGCCAGCCAGGCGTCGTCCGGTCCTGCGGCCACGATGACCGCGGCGAGGTCCGGCCGCAGCGCATCGGCAATCGGCCCGAGCGGCGAGGTCAGGACGAGGACGTCCTCGGAGGGCTCCGCCCAGCCGAGCGCTTCCAGGTGGGTGTCGACGGCCTCGGCGAGCGGGATGACGACCTGGAACGACGGGACCATCTGCCGGGCGGCGTACCAGCGCTCGACCTCTGCGACGGCGGCCGGAACCGGCATGCCGGGGTCTGCCAGGGGCAGGCAGGAGTTCGCCCGACGGGTGAATCCGCCGGCGGCGCGCAACTGCCAGCCACCGAGGTGCGCCGTCTCGAGCGCGCGCCAGCCCTTGGCCGCCGCCTCCTCGAGGGCGCGCACGTCGCGGCGGGCCGTTGCGCGCTCCGGCACGGGCTTGGCGGCGATCACGTCGGCGAGAGGGACCTCGACGACGGAGCCGTCGATGCGCCGGATCCGCAGCGCGCCCGCGTGCCGGCCGTCCAGCCGGCCCAAAACATCCGTGGCCAGGTCGCTGGACGGGAGGTGGTACCGCACGACCACCCGTCGGCCGACGTGGTCGGCGCGGATCCGGTCTACCCAGCTATCGGCGGACGGGGTCGCCGCTTCCTTGGCCATCGGCACTCTCCCACAGTGTGGTCACGCCTCCACCCCGGCGCCGACAGCGCGTAGGCTGACCTCGGTTGCGCACGCCGGGGCGTGCATGGCGATACTAGGAAGTGGGTACGGCCACAGCCCCGTGGCGGTACCGACAGGAGGACGTTCTCGTGACCTACACAATCGCGCAGCCGTGCGTCGATCTGAAGGATCTCGCCTGTGTCGAGGAGTGTCCGGTCGACTGCATCTACGAGGGCGAACGAATGCTCTACATCCATCCGGACGAGTGCGTCGACTGTGGTGCCTGCGAGCCGGTGTGCCCGGTCGAGGCGATCTTCTACGAGGACGACGTCCCCGAGCAGTGGAAGGACTACACCCAGGCCAATGCCGAGTTCTTCGACGACC
>JBOGDU010000030.1:0-7980 GCA_050743145.1 Jiangellaceae bacterium
GGTCGTCGAACTTGCGGATGTTGCCGGGGTTGACGCGCACCGCGGCGCAGCCGGCGTCGATCGCGGCGAAGACATACCTGGGCTGGAAGTGGATGTCGGCGATCACCGGGATCTGCGACTTCGCCGCAATCGCGGGCAGCGCCTCGGCGTCGTCCTGGCTCGGGCACGCCACCCGGACGATGTCGCACCCGGTGGCGGTGAGCTCGGCGATCTGTTGCAGGGTGGCGTCAATGTCCGTGGTCGGCGTCGTCGTCATCGACTGCACGCTGACCGGGGCGTCGCCGCCGACCTCGACCTTGCCGACCCGGATCTTGCGCGACACTCGCCGTCGTGCAAGCACCGGCGGGGGCACGGCGGGCATGCCGAGGGCAACGTTCATGGGTTCCATTGTCCGCCACCTCAGCCCGGCAGGCGGACCGGGTTGACGATGTCGGCGTAGAGCAGCAGCACGCTCATCCCGATCAGCAGTGCGGCGACGCCGTACGCGACGGGCAGCGCCTTGGCGACGTCGACCGGTCTCGGCGTGGGCCCGCCGCTGACCTTTGCCCAGCCGCGCTTGACGCCTTCCCATACGGCGCCGGCCGCGTGGCCGCCGTCCAGCGGCAGCAACGGGATCAGGTTGAACAGCGCGATCGCCATGTTGAAGCTCGCGAGCAGCAGCACGAAGCTCGCCACCCGGTCGGCGAGGCCGACGTCGAGCGTCGCGATCTCGCCGCCGATCCGTCCGGCACCCACGATGCCGATCGGGCCGTCGGCCTCGCGCTCGCCGCCGCCGAAGGCGGCGTCCCAGACGCCGACCATCCGCTCCGGGATCGAGATCACCGCTCGTGCGGTCGCCGCGGTGAAGTCGCCGAGCCAGACGGTGGCACCTCCGATGTCCTGTGGCACGAGCTCCTGGGTGGGCGCGACACCGAGGAACCCGACGGTCTCGAGCTCGTCGGTCGGCGGGCGGAAGCCGTCGGCTTCCTCGTCGCCGAGAGCGCGCCGTTCGGTCGTCTCCAGGTCCGGGGTGAGGGTGACCTGGTGGCCGTCGCGCTCGACGACGACGTCGACGGGGCCGGCCTCCTGGTTCCGGATCAGGTCCTGTGCGTCGCTCCACGAGGTGATCGGGACGCCGTCGAAGGACACCAGCCGGTCACCGGACCGGAACTCGGCCGCGGCCGCGGGCGTGGGCGGGTCGTCCGCAGTGCACGCGCGATCGCCGTCGGCCACCGGGATCACGCACGCCGAGACCTCGCTCACCACCGGACGAACCTCGGCCTTGCCGTGGATCATCAGCACCCCGCCGGCGAGCACGGCTGCGATGAGCACGTTCATCGCCGGTCCGCCGAGCATCACGATGAGCTTTTTCCACCACGGCTTGCGGTAGAAGACGTGGTCCTCGTCGCCGGGCTGGATCTCCTCCTTGGCGACCCGCCGAGCGTCCTCGACCAGCGCCTGGAATGGCCCGGTGCTGGCCTTGCGCAGGCGGCGGGGGTCGTCGCCGGGCTCGGGCGGGAACATGCCGATCATCCGCACGTAGCCGCCCAGCGGGATCGCCTTGAACCCGTACTCGGTCTCACCGCGTCGGCGCGACCAGACGGTGCGACCGAACCCGACCATGTACTGGGTGACCTTGACCCCGGTCAGCTTCGCAGGGATCAGGTGGCCGATCTCGTGCAACGCGATCGACACCAGCAACCCGACGGCGAAGGCCAGGATGCCGAGTGCGGTAAGCCAGTCCACTGTGGCCGGGTCCCCTATCGCGTGATCTCGCGGGCCCGGGCACGGGCCCAGGCTTCCGCAGCCAGAACGTCGTCGACGCTCGCGACGTTCCCCCCGTGGCCCGCAGCGGAGCTCACGGCGTGCTCGGCCACGACCTCGGCAACCGTGTCGACGATGGCGAGGAACGGCAGGCGGCCGGCGAGGAACGCCTCGACACACTCCTCGTTGGCCGCGTTGTAGACGGCCGGCGCCGTGCCGCCCCGAGCGCCGACCTCGCGGGCGAGTGAGATCGCCGGGAACGCCGTGTCGTCGAGGGGCAGGAACTCCCAGGTGGCGGCCGTCGTCCAGTCGCACGCCGCGGCCACGTCGGCGACCCGGTCGGGCCAGGCGAGTCCCAGGGCGATCGGGATGCGCATGTCCGGAGGGCTGGCCTGGGCAAGCGTGGAGCCGTCGACGAACTCGACCATCGAGTGCACGACGGACTGTGGGTGGACGACGACGTCGATCGCGTCGAAGGGCAGGTCGAACAGCAGGTGTGCCTCGATGACCTCCAGCGCCTTGTTGACCAGCGTCGCCGAGTTGACCGTGATCACCGGTCCCATGGACCAGGTCGGGTGTGCGAGCGCCTGCTCGGGTGTGACGTCGGCGAGCTCGTCGCGGCCACGGCCGCGGAACGGGCCGCCGCTCGCGGTCACCAGCAGGCGCCGCACCTCGTCGTGCCGGCCACCGCGGAGACATTGGGCGAGTGCACTGTGTTCACTGTCCACGGGCACGATCTGGCCGGGTCGAGCCGCCGCCGTCACCAGCGGCCCGCCGACGATCAGCGACTCCTTGTTGGCCAAGGCCAGGGTGCGACCGGCCTCGAGGGCGGCAAGCGTGGGCCGCAGCCCGATCGACCCGGTGATGGCGTTGAGGACGACGTCGCAGTCGTACGAGGCGATCTGGGCGGCCGCGTCGGTGCCCGCGAGGATCTTCGGGACGGCGTACTCCCCTGCGCTGAACCCCCGGCGCTGCGCCTCCGCATAGAAGGCGAGCAGGAGGTCCTGGGCGGCGCTCGCGCGGGCGACGGCCACGACATCGACGCCGAGGTCGAGCGCCTGCCCGGCCAGTGCGCCGGGATCCGAGCCGCCAGCGGCGAGGCCGACCACCCGGAACCGGTCCGGGTTGCGCCGGACGACGTCGACCGCCTGGGTTCCGATCGAGCCGGTCGACCCGAGGATCACGACGTCGCGCTGAGAGCCCACGCACTCATTGTGCCTCGCGGCGCTCCCGACGAAGGGTCCACCGGAGCAGCACCATCGTCACGCAGGGTGCCGACCGTTTGAACCGGTCCCGCTCGGCGTACGTGCCCCACCGTGGGGGACGGCTGCATGAAGGGAGGCCAGGGATGGATCGGCGTTGGCGCAGAACACTCGCCATCGGCGTCGTCGCGGCAGGCACGGTGATCGGCACGGTCGCGGTGGCCAGCGGAGACGACGGCGAAGGACGCAACAGCAACATCCGCGAGACGCTCAGCGGCTACGAGGAGGACCCGCTGGCACTGTCGACGACGGGAACGGGCAACTTCCGCGCCCAAATCTCCCCGTCGGGCGACGAGATCAGCTACACACTCGAGTACTCGGCACTCGAGGGCTCAGTTCTGCAGGCGCACATCCACCTCGGTGGCCGCCACCAGAGCGGCGGCATCAGCGTGTTCCTGTGCACGAACCTCGGCAACGGCCCGGCGGGTACGCAGGCGTGCCCCGCTGCGCCGGCCACGGTCGAGGGCGTCCTGGTCGCGGCTGACGTGATCGGGCCGGCCGGACAGGGCATCACCGCCGGCCAGTTCGACGAACTCGTCCAGGCGATCAGGTCGGGGACGACATACGTCAACGTACACAGCACGCTCTACCCCGGTGGCGAGATCAGGGCTCAGCTCGGCGACCACAACCACGGCCACTGACGGGGGGTGCACCGGCCGCGGCGGCCGGGAGGCGGGAAGCCGCAGTCCCGGACCGCCCGCGGCCGTAGCGCCGGCGTCGTCAGACCAGGGCGGGTACGTCGACGGTCAGCGTCGCGGCATCGGCGTCGAGGGTGGCGGGCAGCCCGAGCGGGACGGTGAGAGAGCTGTCACCGTGGCCGAACCCGAGCTCGGAGACCACCGGCACTCCCAGGACTGTGAGCCGGTCGAGCAGCAGCTCCTCCACCGGCTCACAGTCCTTCCACGAACCGAGCACGACGCCCGCCACGCCGTCGAGCCAGCCGGCCCGTAGGAGATGGGTCAGGAACCCGTCGATGCGGTAGGCCTTCTCGTCGACGTCCTCGAGGAGCAGGATCCCGCCCTCCGCTCCGGAGCGTCCGGTCGCCGTGCCGAGCTCTGCCGCGAGCAGGGCGAGGCAGCCCCCCATCGTGACGCCGTGGGCCACCCCGGGCACCAACGTGTGCGCGGTGGCGGACGTCAGCCTTTGCACCGACTCCGGCTCGAACAGCGTGCGGCGGAACATCTCGGCGGTCGGTTCGTCGGTGACGAACACGTGCGCACCGACCATGGGCGCGTGCAGCGTCACCACGCCCAGCTGCGTCGCGAACGCCTCCTGCAGCGAGGTGATGTCGCTGTGGCCGGCGAGCACCTTGGGAGCGACACCGCGCATAGCCGACCAGTCCAACCGGTCGAGGATCCGCTGCACGCCGTAGCCCCCGCGGGCGCAGAGGACGGCAGCAACCGAGGGGTCCAGCCAGGCGGCCTGCAGGTCGGCGGCCCGGTCCGCGTCGGTGCCGGCTAGGTAGTCGAAGCGGTCGTGCATGTCCAGCACGTGCGGTGCGACGACGACGTCGAGCCCCCAACCGCGCAGGATCGCGCACCCAGTGTCGAGGCGGTCCTTCGGCACCCGGCCGCTGGGGGCGACCACAGCGACACGGTCGCCCGGCCGCAGCCGCGGTGGCCGGGTCAGCACGGGAACGCCCACGTCACCCGTGCCCCTGGCGGGTATCGCCGAGGTCGAGCCGCGGGACGTCCACCGGCTCGAAGCCGAAGACCTGCCCGTACAGCGACAGCTCGGCCTCCAGCGCGGCCGTGATCGTCTCCTCATGCCGGAAGCCGTGCTGCTCGCCCTCGAACGTCAGGTACGCGTGCGGGATTCCCCGGCCGGCGACCTTGCGCAGGAAGCGCTCGGCCTGGACCGGAGGGCAGATCACGTCGTCGAGACCCTGCAGCAGGACGAACGGCACGGACAGCCGGTCGGCGCGGTTCACCGGGGATCGGTCGACGTAGCGCTGCCGAGTGTCCGGCCACGGGCCGACCAGACTCTCGAGGTACTGCGACTCGAAGTCGTGGGTCTCGCCCGAACGCCAGCCGGCCAGGTCGAGGATCGGGTACAGGATCGCGCCGCAGGCGAAGTCGTCGACCGACGTCAGCGCGGCCGCCGTCGTCCAGCCCCCTGCGCTGCCGCCGCGGATGGCCAGCCGGGCCGGGTCGGCCAGACCTTCGGCGACCAGGGCCCGTGCGACCGTCGCACTGTCCTGGACGTCGACGACTCCCCACTGCTCGCGCAGCCGGTCGCGGTACTCGCGCCCGTGGCCGGTCGACCCGCCGTACTCGACCTCCACGACCCCGAGCCCACGGCTGGTGAAGAAGGCGATCTCCAGGTCACGGACCACCGGTGACCTGCTGGTGGGACCGCCGTGCACGAACACGACGTACGGCGGCAGCTCGCCCGGCGGTGCGGCGTGATCCGGGCTCCGCGGCGGATACAAGGTGGCGTGGACGTCGCGGCCTCCGACGCCGTGGAACGTGCGGGCCTCGGGCGCCGGCAGGTACGCCGGGGGCACTCCGTCGTCGGCGGCCCGGGCCGCCAGGCCGGCCCACGACGAGCTGGACGGATCGACTCGTACCACGTCGAAGGCCCGGTCCGGCGCCCCGGCGACACCGACCACGGCGCCGTCGTCGGACACCGCGAGAGTCGCCGCCCACTCCGTGTGTGGCGTCCGGACGTCCACGAGCGCACCGGTCCGCGGATCGAGGACGCCCAACCGCGTCGACGACCGGCCGTGGACCACGGCGACCCGCCCGTCGGGCAGCGGCGCGAACCACCGCATGCCGAGCTGCCACAGGGCGCCCCCGAACTCCTCGTCACGGCGGCAGAGATCGACCTGTGCAGCCCCGCCCTCGACGTCGATCAGGTGCAGGTTCCACCAGCCGCCGGAATCGTCGACGGCGAGCAGCCTCGATGGACCGGACCACTCGGCCTGGACCACGGAGACCCCGGCGCCGCCGGCCACCGTACGCGGTGCGCCGATCTGACCCGACCGACCGATGCCGGCCACCCGCAGGACGGTCGAGTCCCACGGCATCTCGGGGTGCTGCCAACCGATCCAGGCCAGCCGCCGGCCGTCCGGCGCGATCGCGGGCCCGGCGAGGAAATGCGTGTCGCGGACCAGGACGCGCACTGCGTCGGGACGCTCCGCAGCCGTGCCGTCGATCGGGATCGCGACGATCGCGCGGGTCAGGTCGGTCGGCGCCGGGCCGGTGAACGCCTCCCGAACGCACCAGACCTCGTCGCCGCGGGGCGCGAGCACCGGTTCCACGTAGCGCAGCCCGGCAGGGCGACCAGGCTCGGGGGTCAGCGGAACCGGTTCGCCCCCCTCGTCCGGTGAATGCCGGTAGAGGCGCTGGTCGGAGAACTCGGCGAAGACGACCGCTCCGTCAGGTAGCGGCAGGTACGACCGGCCGCCGTACTCGTGGACGCGGCTCCGCACGTTCCACGGCTCCGGTAGGACCGTAGCGGCGGCACCGTCCTCGAGCCGGCGGACCAGTGCCGTGCGGCCGCCTTCGGTGGGCCGCGGCTCGGTCCACCACACCTCGCGCCCGACCGCGCTGACCCAGCCCGGCCCGCCCTCGTGCCGCGCCGCGAGCTGCGCACTGATCGGCGAGACCCACGTGCCGTACGCCGCGGTCGTGACCATCCGCATTCCTCCCGCTAGTCCGTCCGGTGTCGGTCGCCGGAGGTGGACAGGAACCGATCCAGCACCCGCACACCGAAGTGCAGGGCCTCGACCGGCACCCGCTCGTCCACGCCGTGGAACAGCGCGTTGTACTCGAAGCCCGGAGGCAGTTGCAGCGGCGAGAAGCCGTACCCGATGATCCCCAGCCGGGAGAACTGCTTGGCGTCGGTGCCCCCACCCATGCAGAACGGCACGACGTGACTGCCGGGGTCCTCGGCACGGATGGCGGCGCTCATCGCCGCGAAGGTGGGCGAGTCGGCGGGTGCCTGCAGCGCCACCTCGCGGTGCGTGAACTCCCACTCCACCGAGGGTCCGGTCAGGTCGTCCAACGTCCTGCGGAACTCGTCGTCACCACCGGGCACCACCCGGCCGTCCACGTGGGCGACCGCCGTCGCGGGGACGACGTTGACCTTGTAGCCGGCCTGGAGCATCGTCGGGGTCGCACTGTTGCGCAGGGTGTTCTCGACGAGGACGCGAGCGGGACCGAACCGGGCGACGGCGGCGTCGATGTCGGGCCCGGGATCGTCCGGGTCCACCGGAACGCCCACGGCGCGACCGACCGCGACTAGAGCGGCGCGCACGGTCGGCGTCAGGCGGACCGGCCACTTGTGGGCGTCGATGCGCGCGACGGCGGCCGCCAGCGCGACCACCGCGTTGGACCGGTTGACCTTCGACCCGTGCCCGGCCCGGCCGCGGGCCGTCAGCCGCAGCCACGCGGTACCCCGCTCACCCGCGGCGATCGGGTAGATCCGCACGCCATCCCCGGCGTGGACGGTGTAGCCCCCGGACTCACCGATGCCCTCCGTGCAGCCGTCGAACAGATCCGGATGGTTGCCCACCAGCCACCCGGCGCCGTATGCCGCGCTGTCCTCCTCGTCGGCGGTGAACACGAGCACGACGTCCCTGCGCGGGCGTCGTTCCTCGCGGGCCCACGACCGGACGACGGTCAGCACCATCGCGTCCATGTTCTTCATGTCGACCGCGCCTCGGCCCCAGACCACGCCGTCGCGCACCTCGCCGGAGAACGGTGGGACCGACCAGTCCGCGGCCTCGGCCGGAACCACGTCGAGGTGTCCGTGCACGAGCAATGCGTCCAGGCCCGGCTCGGAGCCGGCGACACGTGCGACGACGTTCGCGCGCCCGGACGCCGACTCGAGGATCGTCGCCTCGACGCCCGCCTCGCCGAGGCGCTCCGCGACGTACTCGGCCGCCGGGCGCTCCCGGCAGTCACCGCCCCCGCGGTTGGTCGTGTCGATGCGGATGAGCTCGGAGGTGAGCCTGACGACGTCATCGAGC
>JBOGDU010000031.1:0-14144 GCA_050743145.1 Jiangellaceae bacterium
ATCACCGACTCCCCCAGCACCACGCCGATGAGCAGGTACAGCACCAGGCTGGGCAACCCCAGCTTCACGCTCAACCGCACGGCGATGACGGCGGCCACGAGGACCAGGGCACCGGCGAGCAGGAAGGTGTTGAGCGAGTCGAGATCCAACGGCTCGCCCCTTCCTGTCAAGGCGGGCGACGAGCCTGGCGAGCCCTCGCAACGCCGCACAATGTACGACTTCGGCGGCATCCGCGCTGGTAGGGACCGGTACGAATGCCGCCGAAGGTGGCGGTGGCGGTGGGATTTGAACCCACGGAGGAGTTGCCCCCTCACACGCTTTCGAGGCGTGCTCCTTAGGCCGCTCGGACACGCCACCGCAGCCGAGGTTACCGGAGCACATGAGTCCGCACGAAAACGATCAAGCCTGGCGGTGGGTGGCGAAGAACTCCCGCAGGACGGCACCGCACTCGTCGGCCAGCACTCCGCTGACGACCTCCGGCCGGTGGTTGAGCCGCCGGTCGCGCACCAGGTCCCACAGCGATCCGACGGCGCCCGCCTTGGGATCGACCGCCCCGTAGACCAGCCGCGCCACCCGAGCCAGGACTGCGGCGCCGGCGCACATGGGGCACGGCTCGAGCGTGACCACGAGGGTGTACCCCTCGAGGCGCCACGAGCCGACGAGCCTGGCAGCGGCTTGCAGGGCCAGCATCTCGGCATGCGCCGTCGGGTCGGCCAACGCCTCGCGGGCGTTGCGGCCGCCACCGACGACGGCGCCGGCGGCGTCGAGAACGACTGCGCCCACCGGCACGTCACCGGTCTGACCGGCCTGCCGGGCATGGTCGAGCGCAGCGCGCATCGCATCGTCGTACCGGCCATGGCCCGCCATGGCGGAAGTGTCGCGGCTAGCCCATGGCCGCGTCGACCGCCCGCTCGTACTCCTCACCGAAGCCCAGCCGATCGGCGATCTGAGCCAGCATCTCGTCGGGGTACAGGTCGGGGTCGTCGCAGATCGCGGCGAGGGCCATCGGCTCGAGTCCGAGGTCGGCGAAGATCGCGACGTCTCCGGCGGGCTGCACGCTGTCCTCGTCATCGGGCAGTGGCAGCGACAGGCGGTACAGCAGCGCACGGGCCAGTGGCGAGTCGACCGCCGCCGTCACGTCGGAGAGCAACAGGCGGGTGTCGCTGCCGGTCACGCGCACAGCGACGAAGAAGTCCTCGTCGACCGAGACCAGGCCAAGTGCGCCGCCGTCGCCCGGGCGCTGACGAACGACGGTGAGCAACGACTCGAGATCGCCGGCGACCTGCGGAGGCAGTGACTCGACCTGCCACGCGCCGTCTTCACGGTAGGCGGCCAGCGCAAAGTCGATCCCACCCCCGGCCGGGCCGTCCGCCATCACATCCTCCCGCGGTGCGCCGTTGCACCACTACCAGAATCGTCCCGAAAAGCCGACACCGGCGCCAGCGCAATGTGGGCCGGGCCGGCCGGATCAGGCGCGGAAAGTGCTCTGCCTCAGCCGGGCGCGTATCCACGCCGACCTCGTACGCCACGGCGTCGCCCGGGCCAGCAGGGCGCGGGCCTCGGCCAGTTCGCGCAGGAAGACGGCGCGCTGACGCAGCCGCTCCGGATCGGTCGAGGGGTGGCCGGGCCGACATTGTCCGGTTGGCCACTCGATGGCGTCGATCTCCACGTCAAGGTCCGTGGGTTCCGGTGCAGGGACGGCACCCTCGGGCATCAGGCCTCCTCGCACGCGAACACGGAAGCGTTGCGACGCTAGCACCGTGCACCGCGGCGGTCGAGACCCCGGATGATCTTCCGGCACGGTATTTTCGCGCCATGCGCCTGCTGGCCGTCGATCATCCTCTGGTCGCGCACAAGCTGACCATCCTCCGTGACGCACGTACCGACTCCCCGACCTTCCGGCGCCTCGCCGACGAACTGGTCACCCTGCTCGCCTACGAGGCAACTCGGGACGCCCGGGTGGCCCCGCTCGACATCACCACACCGGTGGGTCCGGCCACCGGCGTGAAGCTGTCCGCCCCGAAGCCGCTGGTGGTGCCCATCCTGCGCGCCGGGCTGGGCATGCTGGACGGGATGGCCCGCCTGCTTCCCACTGCCGAGGTGGGATTCCTCGGCATGATCCGCGACGAGGAGACCCTGCAGGCCACCACCTACGCGACGCGTCTCCCCGACGACCTCACCGGCCGCCAGTGCTATCTCCTCGATCCGATGCTGGCCACCGGCGGCACGCTCTCGGCGGCGATCCGCTACGTCGTCGAGCGGGGTGCCGACCACATCACCGCGGTATGCCTGCTGGCCGCGCCTGAAGGCATCGCGTACGTCGAACGCGAGACCGACAACCTCGGCGTTCCCGTCACCGTCGTCACGGCCGCAGTCGACGAAAGGCTCAACGACAAGGGCTACATCGTGCCCGGCCTCGGCGACGCGGGCGACCGCCTCTACGGCGTCGCCGGCTGAGTCCGGCTCAGCGCCGGCATCGTCGCGTCCGACGGATACGGTGAGCGGCCGACGGCATCCTCGACGGAGACGTCTCCCGCGGCGACCGCGCGGACCAACTCCGCCACGACGGCGAGATCATCCTGCTGACCTTCGACGAACGCGCGATCCACGGGCTCGCCGTGTCCGGGAACGACGACGGCGGGCGCGAGCCCGAGCACGGCGTCGAGCGTGATCGGCCACTCCAGCGGATACGCGTCGTCACCGATGACCGGCGGCGCGCCCTGCTCCACGAGATCGCCCGCGAACACGACGCCGGCGTCGGGCACGTGCGCGACGACGTCGTTGCTCGTGTGGCCCCGACCCGGATGAACGAGGGTCACGCTGCGGTTCCCCAGGTCCAGCGTGACGTCGCTGGTCAGCACGTCGGTGGGAAGGACCACAGTGGCGGCGGTCAGGTGCACGGCGAGGTCGGACCGGCCGGCCGAGGCGTAGTAGCGCAGCCCTCTCGCCCGCATGTCCTCGGCGCGGTCCGCGATGATCGACCGGCACCGCTCGTGCGCCCAGGCGGCGCATGGCACGAACGAGGCCGTGCCGAAGAAGTGGTCCCAGTGCGAGTGGGTGATCAATACCGTCCAGCTCAACGGTGTCACCTCGCGGACCGCTGCCGCCATCTCGGCACCGTGAACCTCGTCCCGGCCGGTGTCGACGACCAGGCACCGCTCGGCGCCCACGACCAGCCCCAGGGTCTGGTCGAGCTCGGCGTACCGGCGGACCAGGACGCCGTCGGCGATCTCGATCCACCGGCCGCTCATTCCCCGCAGTATTGCCCACTTCACCCAGACTCCCCATGATCATGTCGACTTTGGCGCCCATCAGGCTGCAAAGTCGACATGATCATGGGCAGCGGGGTCGTAGTCAGACCGACTTGACCGCCGCGACGAGCTTGGTGAGTGAGTCCTTCGCGTCGCCGAACAGCAGCGTGGTGCGCGGGTCGTAGAGCAGCTCGTTCTCGATCCCGGCGAAACCCGGCCGCATCGAACGCTTGAGGAAGACCACCGCCTTGGCCTGGTCCACGTCCAGGATGGGCATGCCGTAGATGGGTGCATTGGGCGACGTCCGGGCCGCCGGGTTGACGACGTCGTTGGCGCCCACGACCAGAGCGACGTCGGCCGTACGCAGGTCGAGGTTGGCCGTCTCCATCTCGCGGAGCTGCTCGTACGGCACGTTGGCCTCCGCGAGCAGGACGTTCATGTGGCCGGGCATCCGGCCGGCGACCGGATGGATGGCGTAGGAGACGTCGACGCCGCGTGCCTCCAGCAGCGTGGCCAGTTCGTGCACGGTGTGCTGCGCCTGGGCGACCGCGAGTCCGTATCCGGGGACGACGACCACCTTTCGGGCGAACCCCAGCAGGATCGCCACGTCCTCGGGGCTCCCCGAGCGCACCGGCCGGTCGGCACCAGGCCCATCCGTACCCGCCGTCGAGCCGCCGCGGAACGCGCCGAACAGGATCGAGGTCACCGACCGGCCCATCGCCTGCGCCATGAGCCGGGTCAGGATCGTGCCGCTGGCGCCGACCAGCGTGCCCGACACCAGCAGCAGGGTGTTGTCGAGGACGTAGCCGCCCGCCGCCACCGCCAGACCGGTGAACGCGTTGAGCAGCGAGATGACGATCGGAACGTCGGCACCGCCGACGGGCAGCACGAGCAGCACCCCGAAGGCAAGCCCGGCAATCGCCAGCAGGACCGCCAGGGTCGCGCTGCCCGTCGTCACCACGCCGACCGCCAGCATTCCGGCCGCGGCCAGGACTGCGGCGGACACGTAGGGGCCGCCCGGGAAGATCACCGGACGCGTCGTCATCAGCTCCTGGAGCTTCGCGAATGTCACTGCCGATCCGGAGAACGACACCGCACCGATCAGCGCCGAGAACGCGACCGCCGCCAGGCTCGCCCGCGGCAGCGGATCTACCAACTCCAGCAGAGCGACGAGGGCGGCCGCTCCGCCGCCGACGCCATTGAACACAGCGACGAGCTGCGGCATCGCTGTCATCGCGACGCGACGGGCGAACACGACACCGACGACGGAGCCGACCGCGATGGCAGCGATGATCCACCCGAGGTTGCTCACGTCCTCGACCAGGAAGGTGACGACGACCGCGACAAGGGCGCCGGCGACGCCCAGCAGGTTCCCGTTGCGGGCACTGCGCGGCGACGAGAGTCCCTTGAGGGCCAGGACGAAGCACACGGCAGCGACCAGGTAGGCCAGCTGCGCCCAGACCGGGATCACTCGACATCCTCCGCGGATGCCGCGTCGGCGGAGACCGCGGGCCGGGGCGCACGGAACATCTCGAGCATCCGGTCGGTGACGACGAAGCCTCCGACCAGGTTCACCGTCGCCAGGACAACCGCCACCAGGGCGACCACGAGGACGGCCGTCGACTCCGCGCGGCCGGCGACGATGACCGCACCGACCAGGATGATCCCGTGGATCGCGTTCGCGCCCGACATCAGCGGTGTGTGCAGCGTCGACGAGACCTTGGAGACCACCTCGAAGCCGACGAAGACCGCCAGCACGAAGATCGTGAGCAAGGCGACTGACGAGTCCATCAGCCGACCTCACCGAGCAGGTCGCGCGTGTAGGCGTGCCGCACCGCACCGTCGTGCGTGACGCAGGTGCCATCGACGATCTGGTCGGAGAAGTCGGGTTCGACCCGGCCGTCGGCGGTCATGAGCAGGAGGAGCTCGACGACGTTCCCCGCGTACAGCCGACTCGCGTGAACCGGCATCTCGCTCGGGACGTTCCGTCCTCCCCGCACCAGCGAGCCGCCGACCATGACCTCCTCGCCGGGCCGCGAGCCGTCGACATTGCCACCCGACTCCGCGGCCAGGTCGACCACGACGCTTCCCGGCTTCATCGCCTCGACTGCTGACCGCTCGACCAGCAGCGGCGCCGGCCGACCGGGGACCGCTGCGGTCGTGATGAGCACGTCTGCGGCGGCCACATGAGGTGCCAGCAGTTCGCGCTGCCGGCGGGCCCGTTCCTCGGTCATCTCTCGCGCGTATCCGCCTGCGCCCTCGAGGCTCGGCAGGTCGAGCTCGACGAAGCGCGCGCCCAGGCTGCGGACCTCCTCGGCGGCCGCCACCCGTACGTCGTAGGCCTCGACCTGTGCACCCAGCCGCCGAGCGGTCGCGATCGCCTGCAGGCCGGCGACGCCTGCGCCCAGGACGAGGACCTTTGCGGGCGGAACCGTTCCGGCTGCGGTCATGAACAGCGGGAAGAAGCGCGGCAACCTCTCCGCCGCAACCAGCACAGCGCGGTAACCGGCGACGAGCGCCTGAGAGGAGAGCGCGTCCATCGCCTGCGCCCGCGAGATGCGTGGGACGTACTCCATCGAGAACGCGGTCGTCCGGGCGTCGCGGAGGGCGCGCACCAGTGCCAGTTCCTGCGACGTGGGCAGGAAGGAGATCGTGACCGCTCCTCGGCGCAGGTGACGGACCCTCGTCACCGGCAGCGGTTGGACGGACACGACGACGTCGGCCGAACTCAGCGGGCCGTCGCCATTGCTGACGACTTCCGCACCGGCGGCGTCGTAGGCCGCGTCGGTATGCAGCGCACCCTCGCCCGCACCTGCCTCGACGAGCACGTCGAGCCCTGCTGCGGTGAGCCTGCCGACGAGTTCGGGGACGATCGCCACCCGGCGTTCGTGGGGCCCCATCTCCCGGGCGACGAGGACCTTCATCGCCAGGAACGTTACAGGTGTGCCCAACGCGACCGGAGACGTTCCCCGGGCGGAAGGTCGCTGGTCACACGCTCGTGAACGGCGCCAGCGGTGCTCGAAGGCTGGTCAGCGCTTGCCGCCGCCGAGCAGTCCGCCCAGCAGGTCACCGAGACCCCCGGCACCGGCCTGACCGCCGCCACCTCCGCCCAGCAGGCCGCCGAGCAGGTCGCCCAGCCCACCGGCCCCGCCTGCGGCAGAAGCTTGCCCGGTCCCGCCACCCTGGGACTGCTTCGCGAGGAAGGCCATCACCAGCGGAGCGAGCATCGGGAGCAGCTTGCCGATGATGTCGCCAGCACCACCGCCCCCGCTGCCCCCCGAGAGCTTGTTGACCACCTGCTCACGGTTGTCACCGAAGACGTTGCTCACGATCTTGTCCCCGTCCACGGTGTCGACCTGCTGGAGGTCGACCCCACCGTCGAGCAGGCTCGTGTCGTGCTCGCCGACGGCCCGCCGGAGCGAGGCGGCGCCTGCGGGGTCCTGCGCGTTTGCCTGCATTCCGCCGAGCAGCGCCGGCAGTGCCTGCCGGGCGGCCTGTTCAGCCGTTCCTTCGTCCACGCCGAGCTGGCGGGCGAGCTGGTCCATGGGAATCTGGGAGAGGATGTCGTCGAGGTTGGCCATCGCGTTGTCCCCCTTCGTCGGTTCAGGGTGATGTGCAGTGATGCGTTCGCAGTATGCCGTGAGCAGGCGGTTCTGACGCGCCCGAGGCCGTGCGTACTCGGTTCTAGCGTGCCGGATCCGAGGATCGGCGTGTGGTAGCGCATACCCTCGACCTGTGGACGACGCCCTGCGACCCGCGGGTCGCAGGTTCGCACCGTCCGGCCCGATCCACGCCCTCGGTGCGGCCGCGGCCTGGGTGCTGCTGCTCGGGGTCTCGGTCGCCTGCTCGTCCCCGGAACCGCCAGCACCGGCCGCAGCGAGCGGTGTCGTGCCTGAAGCGGTCGAACTGCCCACGCTCGATGTCGCAGCGCCGGTCGAGCCGGTCGATATCGGCGCCAACCGCGTGCTCGACCCACCTGAGGACCCAGATGTGCTCGGCTGGTGGGAGGCGGGCAGGAGGCCGGGAGCGGAGCACGGCTCCGCCCTGTTCACGGGGCACACGGTGTCCACGGGGGGTGGAGCGCTGGAGCGACTCGAGGAGCTTCGGGTCGGCGACCCGGTCGTCGTCCGGTCGGCCGACGAGATGGTTCACTTCGAGGTCGTCGACGTCGAGGTCATGTCGAGGGCCGACCTCACCGCTCGCGCGGAGACCCTGTTCGCCCAGGACGGCGACGCCCGCATCCTGCTGGTCACCTGCGAGGACTGGGACGGCACGGACTGGCTCAGCAATGTGGTCGTCCAGGCGACCCCCGTCACACGGTGACGGCAGCCGGCGTCTGCCCGAACTGCGGCACGGCCTGGACGAGTTGCCCCGCCGCGCGCCGGATCCGGTCGTGGAGCCCGAGGTCGGGTAGCCCCGTAGGGTCGGGCCCGTGACCATGCCGCGCCTCGACGTCGAAGCCGTCCGCAAGCACTACCCGGCCCTGAACGATGGCTGGGCCTATCTCGACGGCGCCGCCGGCACCCAGGTGCCCGATGCCGTCATCGACGCGATCGCTGACGCCAGTCGGGGCGGCATCGGCAACCACGGAGGCGCGTTCGCGGCGAGCAGGCGTTCAGGCAGCTTCGTCGACGCGGCACGCGCCGCCGTCGCGGACCTCGTGGGTGGCATCGACCCCGGCGGCGTCGTCCTCGGGCCGAACACGACGACCCTCCTCTTTCGCCTGGCGCAGGCGCTGTCCGACACCTGGCGGCCGGGCGACGAGGTGGTCGTGTCACGACTCGACCATGACGCGAACATCCGCCCCTGGGTGCGATGGGCCGAGCGGGCCGGTGTGACGGTCCGGTGGGTCGATCCCCGAGTCCCATCGACGGATCTGGAGACCGAGGCCTACGACGGTGTCCTCGGCCCCCGCACCCGCGTGGTCGCCGTCACCGCCGCCAGCAACTTGACCGGCTCGATTCCGGACGTCGCCGCCATCGCCAGTCGGGCGCACGCCGTGGGAGCGACGGTCGTCGTCGACGGCGTGCACGCGACGCCGCATGTCCCGGTCGACATGGTCGCGCTCGGTGCGGACGTGTGGCTGACCTCCGCGTACAAGTGGTCCGGCCCGCACGCCGGTGCGTTGGTCGCCGACCCGGCATTTCTGGAGTCGCTGCGTCCGGACAAGCTCGTGCCGGCACCGGACGAGATCCCGTGGCGGTTCGAGACCGGCACGCCGCCGTTCGCCGACCTGGCCGGGGTCTCTGCCGCAGTCGATCACCTGGCCGGGCTGGTGAGCTCGCCGAGCGCGACGGCGCCGAGGCGGGAGCGCATCGTCGCGTCGATGGGCGCCGTGGCCTCCTACGAGCTCGATCTCTTCGCCCGCCTGCACGACGGCCTGGCGGCCATGGACCACGTCGAGCTCGTCGGTTCGCCGAGCAGGCGCACCGCGACGGCGTACTTCCGGATCCGGGGTCACGATCCGGCCGCGATCGCCGAACACTGCGCGCGTGCCCGGGTCAACGTCTGGGCCGGTCACATGTACGCATGGGAGCTGACCGGCCTGCTCGGCGTCCGCGACACGGGTGGTGGCATCCGGGCCGGCCTGGTCCACTACAACGACGTGAACGACGTCGACCGGCTGCTCGATGCCGTCGACGATCTCCGCTGACTCACTCAGGACGCGGGGGCAGGAGCTCTTCCAACGAGGTGGTGACCGGGTTGTCCCAGTGCGCATGCACCTCCGCCGAGGCGTCCCGCAGCGCCCGGCTCCACGAGAGTGCCCGCGCGACGCAGGCCAGGCGCAGGGCGGCGTCGGCCACCGGGCGCAGCGCCCGCGGGTCGCCCCACTCGACGAGGTAGGCGTCGCGGACGGCATCCAGCCGAACATCGTCCGGCGGCCAGTCCCGCGCCATCGCCAGCCACTGCACCGCCTGCAGGCTCATGAACGGGTGACCGATCGCGGCGTCGCCCCAGTCGATCACGCTGACCCGGCCGCCGGGGTCGACGAACACGTTGCCGTCGTGCAGATCGCCGTGCTCGACCGTGGCAGGGATTCCACTGGCGTCCAGCGTCGCCCCGAGCGGCGAGAGATCCAGCGCCAGCAACTCCGCTGCCCGCGACGACGACGGAGCCAGCCGGCGGAGTCCTGCCAGCAATGACGGCGACGAGTGGTCGGGCACCCCGGCGGCGAGCGCCGCCTCGGCGGTACCCACGAACGACCGCTGCAGCCGGGCATACCGCGGCAACACCTCCACCCACCGCTCGACGACCTCGTCGTCGCTGCCGCCGATCTCGCGCATCGACCGTCCGGCGTCGTTCAGCAGCGACCAGCCGCGTGACGGTTCGGTTGCGACCACGACGGGCGCGAGCGACCGGCCCTTGACCAGGTCGAGAAGCGCAGGCTCGTAGGTGGTTCCGCCACAGTTGATCTTGAACCACAGCTCGCCGTACCGGTAGATCCGGCCCCACGGCCGCTCTCGGACCAGCAAGAGATCGTGATGTGAGCCCGCCTTGGCGACGACCCACTCCGCAGGCGCGTCCGGCGTAGTCAACCGAGTCGGAGATCTCAGGACGGTTCGCCGTCGCGGGCTGCCAGTGCCGCCTCGACGGCGTCCCCGACGTCGTCGTGGTGGTCCAGCACCACGTCGATCTGGCTGACCTCGAGCACCTTCCGGGCGGCTCCATGTGCGCCGGCCAGCCGAACGCCTCCGCCGAACTTCTCGGCTTGCCGATGGGCGGCGACGAGAGCGGCGAGCGCCGACGAGTCCATGAACCCGACACCGGCCAGGTCGACGACCAGCAGCGGGTGATCGTCGTCGAGTTGGGCCAGCAGGTGTTCATGCAGGGTCGCCGCACTCACCAGGTCCACCTCGCCGGTCACCCTGCAGATGATGCAGCCGCCGACATCCTGCGCGCGAAACCGCAGGCCGTCGCTCATGGCGGATCCGTTCCGGCAGCAGACGCGAGATGAGCCGACCTGGTGTCCGTCACGGCCCTTGCCTACCGAGACCGGTCTCCGGCGTCAAGCTCCCGACTGCGGCCGGGGCACGCTCACAGCCAGAGCTGTCAGGTCGTCGCGGGCGGGCTCGTCGGCGACATTCACGGTCTGCTGCAGACGTGCGATGATCGTCGCGGCCGTCGTCCCGATTCGGCCGCGCAACGCCTCGGCCAGACCCTCGATGCCCAGCCAGTCGCCCCCGGCCCGGATGTCCGTGAAGCCGTCGCTGTAGAGCAGCAGGGTGTCGGCCGGAGCAAGGTCGACGGCCACCGCCGGATAGGCCTGGTCAGGGAAGCAGCCGATGATCGTGCCTTCGGTCTTCACCATCTCGACGTCTCCGCCGGCGCGGACGAGCATCGGCGGTGGATGCCCTCCGGCGGCGATGCTGACCCGCCATCCCTCGCCGTTCCGCACGAGCTGGCCGTACGCCGCAGTGCAGTAGGTGGAGTCGTCGCTGCCCGGATCGAGTAGCAGAGACGCGTTCAGGTGGGCGAGCACATCGCCCGGGTCGGGCTCGATCACGGCCGCAGCACGAAGGCTGTATCTGGCCAGCGAGGTGAGTGCGGCGGCCCCGAGGCCCTTGCCGCAGACGTCGCCGACGAACAGCCCCCAGCGCCCGTCGCCGTCGATGGGGAAGACGTCGTAGAAGTCGCCGCCCACGTCGTCAGGTGAGAAGGGCTGGTAGAAGTCCGCGATGTCGAGGCCGGACACCCGCGGCAGGCGGGCCGGCAGCAGGGTGCGCTGCAGCGTCTGGGCTATCTGGCCGACCCGGTCCGCCTCCGCCTGGGCTCGGCCGCGCGCCTCCTGCTCGATGTCGATCAGGCTGATCGCGGCACGCCGGAGCTCGAGCTCGTCGGACACCATGGCCGCGAGGTCGCACAGCGTCGCCAACTCATCCGCTCGAGCCTGACGGGGTCGGCTGTCCATCACGGCAACTGTGCCGACCCGGAACCCGTCCGACGTCGTGATCGGGGCTCCGGCATAGAAGCGCACACCGGGGACTCCGCACACCAGGGGATGCCGAGATGCCAGCGGGTCCGAGGCAGCGTCGGTGAGGACGTGGGCCTGCGGCGCCAGCACGGCCGACGTGCACAGGCCGGGCTGCCCCGAAGCCTCGACGAAGTCGACGCCGTGCCGTCCGTACACCCACACGCGGTCCTCGCCGACGAAGCCGACCATCGCCATCGGCACCTGGAAGGTTCGTGCCGCCAACGCGCAGACCCGGTCGAGTGCGGGATCGGGATTGCCATGCAGCGCGAGCGAACGCATGACCGCGGCAAGTCGACGTACCTCGCCGAGGCCGCCACCTTGGTGAGTCAGCGTCACGACGTTCACCTCGCCGGGGCTGGCCGGATGCCTCCGACCGATCCTAGGACGCCCTCGCCGGTGACGACAGGCCGCCACCCGACGACGAAGGTTCCGGCCCACCAGTGCGAACGGCCGCGGAGACAACCGCTCAGCTCGGAGGTCCGCGCGGGGGACGGGCGAGGATCTCAATCCTCGAGGTGGACCGGACGGTGGGTGATCGCCTCGATGTCTCCAGCGGCCGCGTCCAGCAGGTGATGTGCGAGCTCGGACAGCGCACGCGAAGCCGCCAGCTCGTCGCCGATCTCCGGTACCTCCGCGTCCTGTGGATTCCGCCTGGCCGTGCCGGTGCCGACGAAGTTCCTCGTGTCAGCCGTCGCTAGTCGCGCCTCCGCTCGCGTTGCTCCGTCGTGCTCGTCGATGAAGATCTCGACGTTCCAGCGCTTGGTCGTCGCCATCGAGGTCGCCTCCTCTGCTCGGGTCAGGATCTGAATATCACCTCTGTGGAGTACCAGTACCCGGTCAGGGACGAACGGCGGCCACGAACGGACCGAGGGCCCTGTGTGTCGCCTCGCGGAGTGACGGACCCTCGCACCGAGGGAGGAGGCATCGCCTTGTGATCGTCGTCATGGGACTGTTCCTTCATGGCTGGTCGGCAGACGGCTGCATGTCCTCGCCCCGACGGCGTCGGTCACAGCGCTGATGCTCGGCTGGTAGTGGGAGGCTCCGGATGAGTGCCACCAGGCTGTTCGTCGCCGTCGGTGTCGACGGGTCCGCCTCCGACGACATCGCCATCCGCTGGGCTGCGCAGGAGGCGTCGATGCGGGCACTGCCCCTGCACATCGTCCATGTCGCCAACCCGCCCATGCTTCCGCCGACGATGACCCGCGACCTGGCCGACCTGGCGCTCGCGAGATTCGGCGTGGCCACATCGGAGATCGTCGAGACCGCGACCGGAACGGCGCACACGGTGGCTCCGGGCATCGACGTGCGCCACGAGGTACGGCCCGGTCAGGTCGTCGAGCAGTTGGTCGATGCCGCATCGGGTGCACGCCTGCTGGTCCTCGGCTCGGGGCAGCGGTTCGACACGTCGATGATCCGGCTCGGGTCCGTCGCCACACACGTGACCGCGCACGCGCCGTGCCCGGTGCTCGTCGCTCGCATCCCCCACCTGGGCGAACCGACCAGCGGCCCGGATGCCGGGCGTGTCGTCGTCGGCGTCGACGGGTCGGAGGCGTCAGCGGCTGCGGTCGGCTTCGCGTTCGAGGAGGCGTCGCGTCGCGGCCTGGGCATGACGGCGGTCCATGCGTGGCAGCACGAACCCGACGCGTGGATGATAGACGTGCGCGACCGCGGCGAGTACGACCGGGCCGCTGCTCGGGTCTTGGCGGAGTCCCTCGCGGGCTGGACCGAGAAGTACCCGGACGTCGATGTGATCTCGCGTCGAGTACAACGGCGTCCGGTGCAGGCGCTCGTCGAGGCGTCGGCCGGCGCCGTCCTGCTCGTCGTCGGTTCGCACGGACGCGGCCGGTTCGCCGGGATGCTCCTGGGTTCGGTGAGCCAGGCCGTCCTCCGCCACGCAAGCGTCCCTGTCGCAGTCGCGCGCACGTGACGGGCCGGAGTGGTGTCGGCCGCGAATGTGGCAGCGAACCACAACCCTGGCGACGTGTGTGGATGGACATCCACGCACGTCCTCGCGAACGACACATACGGTCGTCTGCTGGGCTCTCGGAGACCGCCATCACCACCTCCGTCATGGCCGAGGTCAGACGAGGTGCGCCACCTGGTACTGCTCGGTCCACGGCGTCGGGGTGACGGAATGCAGGCCCAAGGTAGCTGCCGCACACCTCACCGGACGGCTGCGTTTACTGTGGTCGGGGAGGATGGCCGGACGGCATCGCTGAGATGGCACTTCGCGTCAAGGGCAAGGACGGCTCAATGACTGGCATGCAGTTCGGAATCTTCACGGTCGGAGACGTCACGCCAGATCCCACGACCGGCCGTGCTCCGGCGGAGGCAGAGCGCATCCGAGCGACCGTCACCATCGCCACCAAGGCGGAGGAGGTCGGATTGGACGTGTTCGCGACCGGCGAGCACCACAACCCGCCGTTCGTCCCGTCGTCGCCCACGACCTTGCTCGGCTACGTCGCGGCGCGCACCGAGCGGATCATCCTGTCGACCTCGACCACGCTGATCACGACGAACGACCCCGTCAAGATCGCCGAGGACTTTTCGGTCCTGCAGCATCTGTCGGGCGGGCGGACGGACGTGATGCTCGGCCGCGGGAACACCGGCCCGGTCTATCCGTGGTTCGGGCAGGACATCCGGCAGGCTGTTCCGCTGACGGTGGAGCACTATGGCCTGCTGCGTCGGTTGTGGCGTGAGGAGGTCGTGGACTGGGAGGGCACATTTCGGACGCCGCTGCAGAGCTTCACGCTCGCTCCACGGCCGCTGGACAATGTTCCGCCGTTCGTGTGGCACGGGGCGATCCGCACCCCGGAGATCGCCGAGTTGGCGGCCTTCTACGGCGACGGGTTTTTCGCCAATCACATCTTCTGGCCGCCCGCACACACACAGCGGATGGTCCAGGTCTATCGGCGACGTTT
>JBOGDU010000032.1:0-6862 GCA_050743145.1 Jiangellaceae bacterium
ACGAAGGTGCCGACCTCGAACCAGATGGGCAGGTCCAACACTGGGCGGGTTCCTCTCTCCGGTCGATCTGATGCGCCGCGGGCGCCACACACCGGCCGGAGGTCTCTCCCACCCGAGGTCGGGTCGGCGGTACCGGGTGGCCCCAGCAGGGCACCTACCGTGGTGACGACACCGCCGCGAAGGAATACTCCCCTCCACGCGGGGACTATTCTCTCACGGCCCGGCGGGCCTCGGCGCTAGCCGGCCGGCTCGGGCCGCAGCCGCTTGGGAAGCTTCGCCACCACCGTGGCGTAGGAGTCGTCGATCGCCTGCAGGAGCTCGCCGTCGGGGATGGCTCCGCCGCGGCGCAGCGTGTTCCAGCCGGACCGGCCGATGTAGGCCATGACCACGGCGTCGTCGGGGTAGCGGAGCAGCCACTCGTCGGCCTCGTCGCGGGTGCTCCCGCACTTGAGGCCCACAGACTCGCCCGACCCCAGGAAGGCGAAGATCTTGTCGCCGACCTTCGCGACGACGTCGCCCTCCCACGGTTCGTCCTGCCAGGCGCCGGGCTTGTCCAGGCAGTACGCGAGCATGTCGTCGGGCGTCAACGCCCCACGCCCGCCTCGTGCATGCCCCGCAGCTCTTTCTTCAACTCGGAGACCTCGTCGCGCAGGCGTGCGGCCAGCTCGAACTGCAGCTCGCCGGCGGCAGTGTGCATCTGGTCGGTGAGCTGCTGGATGAGCTGGGCGAGGTCGGCGGCGGGCATGCCGGCGAGCTCGGCGGCGTGCTTGCCCACGTCGGAGGTGCTGCGCATGCCCGGCACCGGAGCCTTGCCGCGGCTCTGAGCACGCCCGGATCCGCCGATGAGCGCGTCGGTATCGGCGTCCTCGCGCGCCAGCAGCTCGGTGATGTCGCTGATCCGCTTGCGCAACGGCGTCGGGTCGATGCCGTGCTCGGCGTTGAAGGCGACCTGCTTCTCCCGGCGTCGGTTGGTCTCGTCGATCGCGTTGCGCATCGACGGCGTGACGCTGTCGGCGTACATGTGGACCTGACCGGAGACATTGCGGGCGGCCCGCCCGATCGTCTGGATCAGCGACGTGCCCGAGCGCAGGAACCCCTCCTTGTCGGCGTCGAGGATGCTGACCAGCGAGACCTCCGGCAGGTCGAGGCCCTCGCGCAGCAGGTTGATGCCCACGAGCACGTCGAAATCGCCGGTCCGCAAGCCGCGGAGCAACTCGACGCGGCGCAGCGTGTCGACCTCGCTGTGCAGGTAGCGCACGTTGATGCCGTGCTCGAGCAGGTAGTCGGTGAGGTCTTCGGCCATCTTCTTGGTCAGCGTGGTGACCAGAACCCGCTCGTTGCGGGCGGTACGCGTCTTGATCTCGTCCATGAGGTCGTCGATCTGGCCCCTGGTCGGCTTGACCACGACCTCGGGGTCGACCAGACCGGTGGGCCGGATGATCTGCTCGACCACGCCGCGCCCCTTGCCCATCTCGTACGGCCCCGGAGTCGCCGAGAGGTAGATCGTCTGGCCGACCCGCTGGAGGAACTCCTCCCAGCGCAGCGGTCGGTTGTCGATGGCGCTGGGCAGCCGGAAGCCGTGGTCGACCAGAGTGCGCTTACGGCTCATGTCGCCCTCGTACATGCCGCCGATCTGGGGGACGGTGACGAGAGACTCGTCGATGACGAGCAGGAAGTCTTCGGGGAAGTAGTCGAGCAGGCAGTTGGGCGCACTGCCGGCAGCGCGGCCGTCGATGTGCCGGGAGTAGTTCTCGATGCCGGAGCAGAACCCGACCTGACGCATCATCTCGACGTCGTAGGTGGTGCGCATGCGCAGCCGCTGCGCCTCGAGGAGCTTGCCCTGGCGTTCGAGAGTGTCGAGCCGCTCGGCCAACTCGGCCTCGATGCCCTGCAGCGCCCGCTCCATGCTCTCCGGGCCGGCGACGTAGTGCGAGGCCGGGAAGACGTGTACGACCTGCTCCTCGCTGATCACCTCGCCGGTGAGCGGGTGCAGCGTCATGATCCGTTCGATCTCGTCGCCGAAGAACTGGATGCGCAGGGCCAGCTCCTCGTACATCGGGATGATCTCGAGGGTGTCGCCGCGCACCCGGAAGGTGCCGCGGGTGAAGTTCTGGTCGTTGCGGGCGTACTGGATCTGGACCAGCCGGCGGAGCAGGGCCTCCCGGTCGCGCTCCTCGCCCACCCGCAACCAGACCATGCGGTCGAGGTACTCCTGCGCCGAACCCAGACCGTAGATGCACGACACCGTGGCGACGACGACGACATCGCGCCTGGTGAGCAGACTCGCCGTCGCGGCGTGGCGCAGCCGCTCGACCTCCTCGTTGATCGAGGAGTCCTTCTCGATGTAGGTGTCGGTCTGCGGGATGTACGCCTCGGGCTGGTAGTAGTCGTAGTAGGAGACGAAGTACTCGACCGCATTGTTCGGCAGCAACTCGCGGAACTCGGTGGCCAGCTGGGCGGCCAGCGTCTTGTTCGGGGCCATGACCAGCGTGGGCCGCTGGACCCGCTCGACCAGCCATGCCGTCGTTGCGCTCTTGCCGGTGCCGGTGGCGCCGAGCAGGACGACGTCATTCTCGCCCGCACGCACCCGCCGCTCGAGCTCGTCGATCGCCTGGGGCTGGTCGCCCGAGGGTCGCCAGTCGCTGACGACCCGGAACGGCGTCATGTCGCGTCGGATCTCGGTCACGGGGCGCACCGGACCACCGTACGTCGCGGGTCGGACAGGCTGCTGCCGACGGCTTCCGGCAGGGACCGTCAGGTGGGTCCGGTGCTCCATCCGGTGCGCTCGGCCCAGGCGTCGGCCGTCGCCAGCGTGAACCGGATCCACGGTGTCTTCGCCTCCGCGTAGCCGTCGATGCTGTCGTGCGGCGCGGCTGCGAGCTCGCGCTTGAGCCGGGCGTAGCCGCCGGCGGCTCCTGGTGTGTCGCGCAGGTAGTCCCTCAGCAGCAGCGCGTCGCGCCAGGTGGGCGAGTCTGCGGTGCGGACGTGGCAGTTCACGGCCCGGCCGGGATCGGCGTTCTGGGCCATCGCCTTGTCCCAGGGCGAGCCGTCGCGGGCGTGGTCCCACCAGCGGCCCGACTTGTGCACCAGGCCGACGGCCGCGAGGTCGCGGGTCACCTCCGCGGCTGCCGCGAGGCCGTCGACCACCACCTGCAGGTCGATCACGTCCTTCGCCGGTAGGCCGGGCACCGACGTCGACCCGATGTGATCGGCGCGTCGGGCCCGGTTGCCCGCGACCGCACGCACCCTCGCGAGCAGGCGCGCCGCCGTCACCGGCCATTCCGGGTCGGGCGCGGCGACGACGGCATGCGGCGGCCGCCCGGCCGCCCGGCCGGCCCGAATGTTCGCCTCGAACGGAACGAGTCGCTGCTCCCAGACGGCGTCCACCACGGCCAGCACGTCGCCGGGCGGACCGGCGTTGTCCAGCCACACGTCAGCTGCCGCACGACGAGCCGGGTCGTCGGCCTGGGCGCGCACCCGCGCCCAGGCGTCGTCGGCGTCCATGCCGCGCTCGGCTACCAATCGGCGGACGCGCTCTCCGGCGGGCGCGTGCACCACGACGACCAGCGGAAACCCCACCCCGAGCCCGTTCTCGACGAGAAGCGGGATGTCCTCCACGACGATCGCGTCCACCGGCGCGTTGTGGACGAGCCTCGCTCTGCGCTCTGCCACGAGCGGGTGCACGATGCCGTTGAGCGCCTGCCTGCGCGACTCGTCGGCGAAGACGACGCGGGCGAGTCCAGCCCGGTCGAGCGTCCCGTCAGCGGCGACGACGTCCGGGCCAAACTCGGCCACGACGGCGTCGAAGCCGGGCGTGCCGGGCTCGACCACTTCACGGGCTATCCGGTCGGCATCGACCAGGACGGCACCGTGCGTCACGAGCCGCTGGGCCACGGTCGACTTGCCCGACCCGATGCCCCCGGTCAGCCCGACCCTCAGCATGGGCGGCAGCCTAGTGAGGTCCGTGACGGCAACGGGCGAGCCCTGCTCTGCCCGTTCATGGTGCGCACGACCGCGCTCCGCCCCGGCGATGCACGCCATCGTGCCCGATAAGTCGGGATTCAGCGTGCACGCACGGGGCGAAGCGCGGAGCCGGGCGCCAGCCAGCAGGTCAGGCGGCCTGCGGCTCCCCGTCGGTGGCGGTGTCCGCCGCAACCTCGGCCGCGGCCGCGGTCGAGCCCGCGGTCACGGGGATGCGCTGCGCGGTCGAGCCACTGTGGACCCCGGCGACCCGCACGGTCAGGATGCCGGCGTCGTAGCCGGCCGTCACGTCGTCGCCGGTGACGTGCTGCGGAAGCGTGAACGTGCGCCGGAACGTGCCGTAGCGCACCTCGCGCAGCGTGCGGCCGCCGCGCTCCTCCGCCCGCTCGTCACGCCGCGCGCCGCTGACGACCAGCCGCCCACCGTCGACCTCGACGGTGATGTCGCGCTCGGCGTCGAGGCCGGGCAGCTCCACGCTGATCACGACGTCGTCGCCGTCGCGGACGACCTCGGCAGCAGGAACGAAGCCGGCCCGGCGCCCGGTGTCGGGGCCGAAAGCCGTGCGGAACAGGGCGTCGACCTCGGCGAACGGGTCACGCCGCCCACGCAGGACGAGAGTGTTCATGGATAGACCTCCGATGAGTCTTAATTGCAGCCGTGCGGCTGCTACCCCGTACAACTTGAGTCGAGGACGCTCAATTCCAGCGAGGTGCCCGCAGTCGGGCGTTTCGTTCTCGGCGAACGCCGCGCTCTGCTCAGGTGACGGCGGGCGTCGGCGTCGGCGTTGCGTCGGGGACGCCCATCGCCGCCTCGGCGAGCCCCAGCAGGACCACGCGCTCCGCATCGGCCGGCACCACCTTGCGGGCCAGTGTCACCACCAGCGTGCTGTCACCGACTGCGGCGACGTAGGTGACGCCCTCGGCATCGGCGATCAGGAAGCCGTCCTGACCACCCGCCGCCAGGGCCTCGATCTGCTGACCTGCCGACCGCGCCGAGCCGACGGTGTCCTCCACCCGGGCGGTCGCGGCGGCCTCGTCGACGTACCCGCTCACCGCGATCTCGACCTGGGGCGGGGGTGCCTCGCCGCCTGCCGGCGCCGGCCGGACGCCGTACTGGCAGGTGAGTCGGGAAGTACGGCCCGAATCGGCCGGGAAGTCGTCGGCGTACACGCGGTTCATGGCGCCGCCCAGCGGTACGGCGACGATCCTGACGACCTCTGTGAACGCGATGACGTCGTCGCAGCTCTCCGAGACCGACACACCGGTCCCGCTGGGCGAAGGCGACGCGCCGGCTCCGGTCTGGTCGCTGCCGGTCGTGGTGCCTACCGAGGGCACCGGCACGGAGGTTCCGTCGTCCCCGTCGCCGGCGCACCCCGCGGCCGCAACGGCGAGCAGGACCGCGAGGACCAGGCTTCGGACCACGCGTCCACGGTACGTTCCCGCTTCGACTTGTGGCTGGTTCGGCACGCCTCACCGGCGAGGGAGACGTTGCAAACCCGCCACAAGACGCCGGGCGTCAGTTGCCGGTGAGCTTCTCCCGCAGCGCCTGCAGGGCCTCGTCGGAGGCCAGCGTGCCGCCCTCCTCGGGCTCCTTCTCCTCCGTCGAGGAGTACGACGACGGCGCCTCGTCGCCCTCCTCGGCATCGGCTGCCGCCGCGGTCTCGATCTGGCTCTTGTGGGCCTCCCAGCGCGCCTGGGCCTCCGCGTACTGCCGCTCCCACTCCTCGCGCTGCGCCTCGAAGCCCGGCAGCCAGTCGTTGGTCTCCGGGTCGAAGCCGTCGGGGTACTTGTAGTTGCCGGCCTCGTCGTACTCGGCGGCCATGCCGTACAGCGTCGGGTCGAAGTGGTCGGTCACGGCTGCGGCGGTGTCGCCCTCGTTGGCCTGCTTGAGCGACAGCGAGATGCGGCGCCGCTCGAGATCGATGTCGATGACCTTGACCATGACGTCGTTCCCGACCTGCACGACCTGCTCGGGGATCTCGACGTGGCGCTCGGCCAGTTCCGAGATGTGCACGAGGCCTTCGATGCCGTCGTCTACCCGCACGAACGCGCCGAACGGCACCAGCTTGGTGGCCTTGCCCGGCACGATCTGTCCGATCTGATGGGTACGCGCGAACTGCTGCCAGGGGTCTTCCTGCGTCGCCTTGAGCGACAGCGAGACCCGCTCGCGGTCCATGTCGACGTCGAGAACCTCGACGGTGACGTCCTGGCCGACCTCGACCACCTCGGACGGGTGGTCGATGTGCTTCCACGACAGCTCGGACACGTGCACCAGGCCGTCCACGCCGCCGAGGTCGACGAACGCGCCGAAGTTGACGATGGAGGAGACGACACCGGAGCGGATCTGGCCCTTCTGCAGCGTCTGCAGGAAGGTGGAGCGAACCTCGGACTGGGTCTGCTCGAGCCACGCCCGGCGCGACAGGACCACGTTGTTGCGGTTCTTGTCCAGCTCGATGATCTTGGCCTCGATCTCCTTGCCGACATACGGCTGGAGGTCGCGTACGCGGCGCATCTCGACCAGCGATGCTGGGAGGAAGCCGCGCAGCCCGATGTCGAGGATCAGACCGCCCTTCACCACCTCGATGACGGTGCCGCTGACGACGCCGTCGGCCTCCTTGATCTCCTCGATCTTGCCCCAGGCGCGCTCGTACTGGGCGCGCTTCTTGGACAGGATCAGCCGGCCTTCCTTGTCCTCCTTCTGCAGGACGAGGGCCTCGACGTTGTCGCCGACGGAGACGACCTCGGCGGGATCGACATCGTGCTTGATCGACAGCTCACGCGACGGGATGACGCCCTCGGTCTTGTAGCCGATGTCGAGCAGGACCTCGTCCCGGTCGACCTTGACGATGACACCCGACACGATGTCGCCGTCGTTGAAGTAC
>JBOGDU010000033.1:0-11381 GCA_050743145.1 Jiangellaceae bacterium
ACGTTGAAGCGGAACTCCACCACGTCGCCGTCGGCCATGACGTAGTCCTTGCCCTCGATGCGGACCTGACCTCGAGCCTTGGCCTCGGCCATCGACCCCGCGGCGACGAGGGCCTCGTACGACACGACCTCGGCCTTGATGAAGCCGCGCTGGAAGTCGGTGTGGATGACGCCTGCGGCCTCCGGGGCGGTCGCGCCCTTGCGGATCGTCCACGCACGAGCCTCCTTGGGGCCGGCGGTCAGGAAGGTCTGCAGGCCCAGCGTGGCGAAGCCGACCCGGGCCAGCATGTCGAGGCCCGACTCCTCCTGCCCCATCGACTGCAGCAGCTCGAGGGCCTCGTCGTCGTCGAGTTCGGCCAGCTCCGCTTCGATCTTCGCGTCCAGGAAGATCGCCTCGGCGGGCGCGACCAGCGCACGCATCTCGTCCTTGAGCACCTCGTCGGCCAACTCCTCGTCGTCCATGTTGAACACGTAGAGGAACGGCTTGGCCGTCAGCAGGTGCAGTTCGCGCAACTGCTCCGGGTCGAGGCCGGCGGCGAAGACCGTCCGTCCCGCGTCGAGCACCGCCCGTGCCTCGGCGACGGCGGCGACCTCCGCGGCCTTGTGCTTCTGGAGCTTGGCCTCGCGCTCCAACCGGGGCAGCACCCGGTCGACGGTCTGCAGGTCGGCGAGGATCAGCTCGGTGTGGATCGTCTCGATGTCGTCCTTGGGCGCCACCCGGCCGTCCACGTGCACGACGTCGGGGTCGGTGAACACCCGGATGACCTGGCAGATGGCATCGGCCTCGCGGATGTTGGCCAGGAACTTGTTACCCAGGCCCTGGCCCTCGGACGCGCCCTTCACGATCCCGGCGATGTCGACGAAGCTCACCGTCGCGGGCACCAGGCGGGCCGAGTCGAAGATCTGCACGAGGACGGCCAGCCGACCGTCGGGGACACCGACGACACCGATGTTGGGATCGATGGTCGCGAACGGGTAGTAGGCGGCCACGACGTCGTTCTTGGTCAGCGCGTTGAACAGCGTGGACTTGCCCACGTTGGGCAGCCCGACGATGCCGATGGTGAGGGAGGACATGGTCCGACGAGTCTATGAGGCGCGCCGCGCGACCACCGCTGCACGGCCTTCGGCTCAGGCCAGCGGGAACGGCGGTTGCCACCACGGTGGGGTGGACTGCAGCTCGATCCGGTCCACCCACTTCACCCACCAGAAGCCTCTCCGGTCGGGGGCGACGAGGCGCAGCGGGAAGCCGTGACCGGCGCGCAGCGGCTCCCCGCCCACTGCGGTGGCGAGCAGCAACCGGTGGATCTCGGCGACCGGGAAGCGGATCCAGTAGCCGGTGACGGAATGCACGAGCAGGCTCCGCGCCGTACCCGTGTCGGGCAGCAGCGCCGAGACGGGTGCGCCGGTCCAGTCCTGCTCCGCGTACCAGCCCGAGGTGCAATCGAGCACTGCGCGCAGCCGTGTGTCGAACGCCGCCACGTCGGCCAGCGTCAGCTCACGCCGCCCCTCGCCGTCCACGACGGACAGTCGCCAGCGACTCGGATCCACGGCCGGCGTCGAGTCGTTGAGCCAGATGTACCGCGGCATCGACGCCGGATCGAACGACCCGACTTCGTAGGAGCCGGTAAAGCGTCGTTCGATCCCCGGCAGTCCGGTCAGCCGTACGGCCGACGACGTGGCGACGTAGAGGCCGGCCGCGGCCGCACCGAGCACTCCCGTTCGGATCAGGAGCCGACGTGACAGGTCGGCCTTTCGGGGCCGCTTCTGCCGGGCCGTGATGTGCCACAACGCGAGCGGAGCCAGCGCCAGGGCGGCGGCCACATGGATCCACATGCCGCGCACTCCTGCGATGGAGCGCACCAGTCCGGTCGTGTAGCCGAGCCCGGCCAGCAGTGTCGTGACCACGACCGCCGCGAGCAGGAGTGACGCCCAGCGGCTTCTCCTGGCCCTGCGCAGGCCGCGCCGGACCACCATGCTCTTCCACGGGATCAGCAGGATGACCATCATCGCCGCGATGCCGTGGCCGATGACGACCCACCGACCGTGGGCCGATCCGGTCGCAACGGCGCCGACCCCGGTGGCGAACACGCACAGCAGAGCCACCAGAAGCGTCAGGTTCGTCACCCGCGCGGACGGAGCCCGGACGACCGAGGCGACCAGGCCGGTCCCGGATCGGGCGGGCGGCCGCTGCGGGCGGCTCTGCCGCCCCAGGCACAGCGCCATAACTCTCGTTATAGGCTACGTTATAGGACATGGCAAGGGCCGTTAGCGATCCGTTAGGCGACCAGAACCTCCGCGAGAGGTTCGTGTCCGCGGCGCTCATCGCCCTGAACGACCACGGGCCGGTCGAGCTGACGGTGCGACGGGTCGCCGAGCTCGCCGGTTCCTCGACCATGGGGATCTACACCCAGTTCGGCGGCCGGTCAGGGATGCTGGAGGCGATCTACCGCCGCGGCTTCGAACTGCTCCGCTCCTCCCTCACCGCCGCGTTCGACGATCTGGCCGACCCGGCCGCGCACGACCCCACCGAGCGGGTCGTCGCCATCTCGCTGGCGTACCGGCACTTCGCACTCGACAACCCTGCTCTGTACGCCTTCATGTTCGAGCGACCGCTCCCCGGCTTCGACCCGTCGCCGCAGCTTCGAGCCGAGGCGCTCGGCATGACGTTCACACTGCTCACCGACGAGGTGCACCGTGCCCAGGCGGACGGTCTGGTGGCCGGCGACGATCCGGTGAGACCGGCGTACCTGCTCTGGACCGCGATGCACGGCATGACGAGCATCGAGCTGACCCATGCCGCGCGCAGCCCGCTGCCGGGCTGGTTCCTGGACTCGCGCGACGCCGGCGAACGCGTGTTCGTCGCCGGAGTACGCGCGTTGCTCGCCGGACTGGGCACGTAGCGCCGCGCAACTCACGACGTGAGGTCGACGCGCCTCCCCGACAATGTCCGGGGTACCCGTCACAGTGAGGCCATGGAAGGCATCGACCTGCTTCTGCTGGCACTCGGCATGTTGGTGGGCGCCGCGCTCGGCGCGCTCGCGGTGCGTTCGTGGTCGGCCGGCGCAGTTGCCGAGCGCGACGCCGCGCGCACCGAGCGCGACACGCTTCGCGCCGAGCGCGACGCCGTCACCCAGGAGCGTGCGACCGTCGAAGCCGCGCTGCGCGACGCCGACTCCGAGCGGGTTCGGCTCACCGCCGAACTGGCGCATGCCCGCTCCGCCGCTCAGGAGCAGCAGCGTCTCGTGCACGAGTTCGAGCGGCTGTCCGCCCAGGCGCTGCGCAGCAACAACGAGCAGTTCCTCCAGCTCGCGGGCGAGCACCTCAAGGGCAGCGAGCAGCGTGCGGTGGCCGAGCTCGAGCTGCGGCGGCAGGCCGTCGACCAGCTGGTGAGGCCGCTGGCCGAACAGCTGGGCAAGGTCGAGGCCCAGCTCGGCGCCGTCGAGCGCACACGTACCGACGCCTACGCAGAGCTACGTGAGCAGGTCCGCGGGATGAGCCAGACCTCCGAGGTACTCCGGGCCGAGACCAGCCAGCTCGTCGCGGCGCTGCGGGCCCCGCAGGTGCGCGGCCGGTGGGGCGAGCTCCAGCTGCGCCGGGTGGTCGAGGCGGCTGGCATGCTCGCCCACGTCGACTTCTCCGAGCAGGCGACCGCCGACACCGCCGATGGCAGGCTGCGACCCGATCTCGTGGTTCACCTCGCCGGCAGTAAGCAGGTGGTCGTCGACTCCAAGGTCTCGTTCAACGGCTATCTCGAGGCGATGGAAGCCCGCGACGACGCCACCCACACCGCACGGCTCGCCGCGCACGCCCGCCACCTCAAGGGACACATCGATGCCCTCGCCGCCAAGCGGTACTGGGACCAGTTCGAGCCGACCCCGGAGTTCGTCGTCATGTTCGTGCCGGCCGAGGTCTTCCTCAATGCCGCGCTGGAGCAGGACCCGACTCTGCTCGAGCACGCATTCGAGCGCAACGTCGTCATCGCGACGCCGGCGACGTTGGTCGCGCTGCTCCGGACGGTCGCGTACACGTGGCGGCAGGAGGCGCTGGCGACCAACGCGGCACGGGTCCTCAGCCTGGGCAAGGAACTGCACGGTCGGCTCTCCACCATGGGCGGCCACGTCAGCAAGCTCGGCCGCCAGCTCGACGGCGCGGTGCGCGCGTACAACGAGACCGTCAGCTCGATCGAGAGCCGGGTGCTCGTCACCGCCCGCAAAATGGCCGACCTGGGCGTCGCCGAAGGTGGCCTCGAGCCGGCTGATCAGCTCGACCGGGTGACCCGCCAGGTCCAGGCGCCGGAGCTGGTCGCGTCGGCCACCGACGCGCTGGTGGCGATCGACGAGATCGAGGCCGACGCGCGGTACGGCGTCGGTCCGGCACCGATCACACCGGCGCGCGACGGCACCGCGGGCTGATCCTCGCGGGGGTCGCTTTATCCTGCTCTGATGCCGAACGTGCCGGCCCGTCCCGACGACCAGCGCGCGAGCGATGCCGACCGGGAGGCCGTCGCCGAAGACCTACGCGACGCATTCGCAGAAGGCCGCCTCGACGTCGACGAGTACCAGCGGCGCCTCGACGCGGTGTGGACGTCGGCCACCTACGGCGAGCTCGACCGGCTCACCTCCGACCTGCCGAAACCGGCCCGGCGCCAGCAAGAGGCTGCGGCCCTGGAGAAGCGGCGCAACGACGTCCGCGCCTGGCTGGACATGTGGAAGTCCTGGCTGGGCGGCGCAGTCGTCATGATCGGCATCTGGGGCATCACGAGCCTGTCCAGTGGCGAGCTCCAGAACTTCTGGCCGGCCATCCCGCTGGGCATCTGGGCCGTGGTCGTGATCGCCTCGGCGTTCTGGAACGACGACAAGTCGTAACCCGACCCGCGCTGTGCCGGTCGCCGTTGGGTCAGCCGACACCCTTGAGGTCACGGCGGAGCTCGCGGGGTAGCGAGAAGATCAGTGACTCCTCGGTGGTCCGGTGCTCGTCGACGGTCGGGTACCCGCGTTCGCCGAGCCATGCGACCACACCCTGCACGAGCTCCTCCGGCACCGAGGCGCCACTGGTGAGGCCGACGGTACCGACGCCGTCCAGCCAGGCTTCGTCGATCTCCTGCGCGTTGTCGACCCGATACGCCGCGCCGGCCCCGGCTTCGAGGGCCACCTCGACCAGTCGGACCGAGTTGGACGAGTTCGCCGATCCCACCACCAGGACCAGATCGGACTCGGCGGCGATCTCCTTCACCGCGACCTGGCGGTTCTGCGTTGCGTAGCAGATGTCGTCGCTGGGCGGGCTGATCAACGCGGGAAAACGTTCACGCAGCTTCGTCACGGTCTCGTACGCCTCGTCGACCGACAGCGTCGTCTGTGACAGCCAGACCACGCGGGACGGGTCGCGCACCGTCACGGACCCGACGTCGGCCGGGCTCTGCACGAGTTGGATGTGCTCCGGGGCTTCGCCCGACGTGCCCTCGACCTCCTCGTGCCCCTCGTGGCCGATCAGCACGATGTCGAGGTCGTCCTTCGCGAACCGCTTGGCCTCGTTGTGGACCTTCGTCACGAGTGGGCAGGTGGCGTCGATGGTGCGCAGTCCCCGGCGCGACGCCTCGGCATGCACCATCGGTGAGACGCCATGCGCGGAGAAGACCACCAGGGCGCCCTCGGGCACCTCGTCCAACCCGTCGACGAAAACAGCCCCGCGCTCCTCAAGCGTCTCGACGACGTGCCTGTTGTGCACGATCTGTTTGCGCACGTAGACGGGAGCGCCGTAGAGGTCGAGCGCCTTCTCGACGGTCACGACCGCCCGGTCGACCCCCGCGCAATACCCGCGCGGCGCGGCGAGCAGTACCCGGCCCTCGGTTGCACCCATGTTCCCCATCGTAGGTGCCACGCTGAGCTGAGTCCGTCCACGTCTGGACCGGAGCGGCCAGGGAGCGCCACGGGCACGGGTACGGTTCGCTGCGTGGCTCTGCAGACCTCGCCCGAGAAACCGGCCCCGGTCCGCGTGGTCTCACAGGCGATCGGCGGGTGGATCGCCCGCCTCGGATTCGTCTGGGTGGAGGGTCAGGTCGCCCAACTGACCCGCAGGCCGGGTACGCAGACCGCGTTCCTGACTCTGCGCGACTCCGTGGCGGACCTCTCCCTACAGGTCACCTGCCCCCGCCAGGTGCTCGACGCGGTCGAGCCGCCGGTCGTCGAGGGCGCCAGGGTGGTCGTCCACGCGAAGCCGTCCTGGTACTTCGTCAGAGGGACGCTCTCGCTGGCCGCGGACCAGATCCGTCAGATCGGCCTCGGCGAACTGCTGGCGCGCATCGAGCGGCTTCGCCGCATGCTCGAGACCGAGGGCCTGTTCGCACCGGAGCGCAAGCGCCGCCTCCCGTTCCTTCCCCGGGTCGTGGGGCTGGTGTGCGGGCGCGCCTCGGCGGCCGAGCACGACGTGATCGAGAACGCGCGGCGCCGATGGCCCGCAGTGCGCATCCGCGTCCTCGAGGTCGCCGTCCAGGGACCGTCGGCCGTGGTGCAGGTCGTCGACGCGCTGCGGACGCTCGACCGCGACCCCGAGGTCGACGTGGTCGTTCTCGCCCGCGGCGGCGGCTCCGTCGAGGACCTGCTGCCGTTCTCCGACGAGGCCCTGGTGCGTGCCGTCTCCGCGAGCCGGACACCGGTGGTCAGCGCGATCGGCCACGAGGCGGATACGCCGCTCGTCGACCTTGTCGCTGACGTCCGCGCATCCACTCCCACCGACGCGGCCAAGCGCGTCGTGCCCGACGTCGAGGAGGAGCGTCGAGGCGTCGGCCGGGCCCGGGGTCGGCTCCGGTCGTCCGTCGAGCGTCGGCTCGACGGGGAGCGGGCGACACTGGCCGGCCTGCGTTCCCGGCCGGTGCTGGCTGAGCCGGCGGCGGGCCTGCGAGTGCGACAGTCCGAGATCGCCGACCTGCGCGGACGGAGTCGTCGCTCGCTCGGCCATACCCTCGACCGCGCGCACGATGGCCTCGGGCACACCAGGGCGCGCATCCGCGCCCTGTCCCCCGCGGCAACGCTGGACCGGGGCTACGCGATCATCCAGCGGAGCAATGGCACACTCCTCCGATCGGTTGCCGAGGCTGCGACGGGTGACCATGTCGGGATCCGCCTGGCCGACGGCCAACTGGGCGCCACGATCGACTGACCCGCCGTACATGACGCTCGCAGGTGCGAGCGGGCGGGAGTGGCCGGTCCGTGGGCACTAGGGTCATGGGCATGACGGCGAAGTCGGACGGCGCCGAGACGCGATCGGCACCCGAGGGCGCCGATCTCGGCGAGCTCACCTACGAGCAGGCGCGTGACGAGCTCGTCCGCATCGTCGGCCAGCTCGAGGCGGGCGGCGTGACCCTCGAGGAGTCGCTCGACCTCTGGCAGCGCGGCGAGGATCTCGCCGCCCTGTGCGAGCGCTACCTCGACGCCGCCCGCGAACGCCTCGACGCCGCGAACGCGCCGGCGACACCCTCGTCGTAGCGTCAGGGCGTCAGCGACGCCGCGAAGTCCTCCAGCACGTCGTAGGGTTCGGTGCCCAGCACGATCGTCACGTAGCCGTCGTCGACGTTCACCAGCGCCCGGTCGGGCCGGTCGCCCGGCCCGATGCGGCGCTGCCAGGTGACGCCGGCGATCCGGCTGGTGCCGTCCTCGCCGAACTCGGCGAGACGGTCGGCGAGGTAGGACTCGATCTCGCCGTCGGACTGCTCGAGGCCGACGAAGCCGTCCTCAGCGGTGAGGAACCCGAGCCGCCAGCGGTCACCGGTGGGGTGGGACGAGTGCTCGACGCTGGTCGCACGCCAGCCGTCGGGGACCCGGTCCGGCGCGAGGACCGGGTACGCGTACTCGGCACGGACGAGCTCGAGTGCCGCGCCGTAGTCGACCGGGCCGGGCGACGTGGGCTCGGGCCGCATGACCGTGAAGGCCACCACCACGGCCGCGATCACCCCGAGCAGGGCGACCATGCTCCGAATCGCGTCGCCGACCGTTTCGCTCCCGCGCGGCTTGCCGGCCATGGCGTCATCGTCTCAGGCCGGGTAGACACTCACCTCGGAGGCCTTGACCGCGGCCCACACCTCGACGCCGGGCGCAAGCGCCAGGTCGGCGACGGCGAGCGGGGTGACGTCGGCCAGCAGCGGGACCGGCCCGTCGACAGTGACCCGCACCAGGTCGCCGTGCTGCTCGACGTCGGTGACCCGGCCGGCCCAGGCGTTTCGCGCCGAGCCGTGTGGCCGGTCCAGGCTCAGCGTCACCGTCGACGGCGCGAACGCCACGTGCACCATGCCGGTCGCGTCGTGGGCGATGGCGACGGACGCTTCGGGGCCGACGGACACCAGCCGCTCCCTCGCCTCGCCGCGCAGCAGGTTGAGGCCGACCAGTCGGGCGACGTAGTCGGTCCTCGGGTGGCGGGTCAGTTCCTCCGGTGGTCCCTCCTGGACCACGCGTCCCTGTTCGACCACGATGATGCGGTCGCCCAGCACGAGCGCCTCCAGCGGGTCGTGAGTGACCAGCACGGTGGCACCGTGGAAGGCCGTAAGGTGGCGGCGCAGGTCGGCACGCACCGCAGGCCTGGTGCCGGCGTCCAAGGCCGCCAACGGCTCGTCGAGCAGCAACATGGCGGGATCGCCCGCCAGTGCGCGCGCCAGCGCCACTCGCTGCGCCTGACCGCCGGAGAGTTCACGCGGTCGCCGCTCCCCCAGATCGGCAAGGTCCATCCGCTCCAGCCAGCGGGACGCAGTGCCCCGCGCCGTCGCGCGTGGAACACCCCGCGCGCGCAGCCCGAACGCGACGTTCTCGATGGCGGAGAGGTGCGGGAAGAGCAGGTAGTCCTGGAGAACCAGGCCCACCTGGCGCTGCTGTGGCGGCAGGTGCACACGGGCGGCAGTGTCGACGAGCACGACGTCGGCCAGGACGATTCGCCCGGCGTCGGGGTTCAGGAGCCCGGCCAGCGTCGACAGCACCGTCGACTTGCCGGCGCCGTTGGGTCCGAGCAGTACCACCACTTCTCCGGAGCCGACACCGAAGGCGACGTCCAGGGTGAAGCTCCCACGCTCGAGGAGCAACTGGGCCGACAGGCTCACCGGGTGTTCACCCACCGGTCGCGCAGCGCGACCAGGACGGTGACGGAGACCACCATCATCAGCAGGCTCAGCACGATGGCGGTCTCGATCTCGCCCGCGTTGATCGCCGCGTACGCGGCGGGCGGGAGCGTCCGGGTCGTACCGGGAAAGCTGCCTGCGAACGTGATCGTGGCGCCGAACTCGCCCAGTGCCCGCGCCCAGCACAGCACGGCACCGGCGAGCACCCCCGGAGCCACACTCGGCAGCGTCACCCGCCGGAACGTGGTCCATCCGGACGCGCCCAACGTGGCCGCGACGCCTTCGTAGCGGCGATCCGCCGTTCGCAGGGCACCCTCGACCGCGATGATCAGGAACGGCATCGCGACGAAGGACTGCGCGAGCACGACGGCCGCCGTCGTGAACGGGAGTGAGAAGCCGAAGGCGTCGTACAGCCACCCACCGACCAGGCCGCTTCGCCCGAAGGCCACAAGCAGGGCGACGCCGCCGATGACCGGTGGGAGGACGAGCGGGACCGTGACCAGGGCACGCAGCAATGACCGTCCGGGCAGGCTCGTGCGCGCGAGCAGCCAGGCGAGGGGAACGCCGCAGGCCACGCAGAGCACGGTGGTGATCGTCGCCGTCGTGAGCGAGAGGCGTAAGGCACCCAGGACCTCCGGCGTGCTCAAGATCTCCGGCAGGAGTCGCCACGGTGTGCGCGCAACCAGGGCGAGCATCGGCAGCAGCAGGAGCGCAAGCCCCACGACAGAGGGGACGAGCAGGCCCACCGGCACGCGGGCGTCGCCGGGGCGCAGGGGCGGCCGCGTCACGCTGTCACTGTGGTGGAAGGAAGCCGGCCTCGGCCAGGATCTGCTGCCCCGGTTCGCCGATGATCGCCGCCAGGACGACCTGTGCCCCTGCCGGATTCTGAGCCTCGGACAGCACGGCGACCGGGTAGTCGTTGACCACCTCGGGTGCTTCCGGGACCTCGATGGTCTCGACGGTATTGCCTTCGGCCGCCGCATCGGTGAGGTAGATGAGTGCGGCGTCGGCCTCGTTCAGCGCCACCAGCGACGCCGCTTCCTTGACGTCGGTGGCCAAGGTGTCCGGCGATGCAGTGACGCCGGCGGCGTCGAGCAACCGTTGCGACGCTGCACCGCAGGGCACCTCCGGCGCACAGATCGCCACCCGCAGCTCCTCGCGGGCGAGGTCGTCCAGACCGCCGACGCCACCTGGATTGCCTGCCGGTACGGCAAGCGCCAGCGTATTGCGCGCGAAGATCACCGGATCGCCCTCGACGCCGGCACCGGCGACAGCGTTGTCCATAGTCCGGGTGTCGGCCGTCGCAAGCAGGTCGGCAGGAGCACCGGCGAGGACCTGCTCGACCAGTCCAGAGCTTGGCCCGAACGAGAATGTGACCTCGAGGTCGGGGTACTCCTCCGCGAGCCGGTCGCTCAGCTCCTCGAAAGACTCGGTGAGCGACGCCGCCGCAAGGACCGTCACCGTGCCCGACACGTCGACGCCGGTCGCGGTCGGGCTCCCGTCGGCGACCGCGGCGGCGTCCTGCCCGTCGTCGCCTCCGCAGGACGCCGACAGGACGGCCAAGCCCACGGCGACGACGACTACGCGCGCCCTGGCCGCGCGGCGACCTCGACCTCCGGGTGGGTGTTCGGAGCGGTTCACGCCATTTCTCCCGGCAGGTCGATGACGACATTCGTAGCCTTGACCGACGCGATGGCGACGACGCCCACCTCGAGGCCGAGCTCGTCCGCAGCCTCCCGGCTCATCAGCGAAACCACGCGATGTGGTCCCGCCTGGATCTCGACCTGCGCCATCACCGCGTCCTTCCGGACGTCGGTGACGATGCCCGGGAAGTGGTTGCGCGCAGATTCCCTCGGGGCCGGCAGGGCTGCCTCGGACGGCACGATGTCCCGAGCCAACCGAGCCAGTTCGACACCGTCGACGACCAGTCGCCCGGCCGCGTCGCGGGAGAGCTCGATCCGTCCGGCATCGGCCCAACGGCGCAGCGAGTCGTCACTGACCCCGAGCAGGCGTGCGGCGTCAGTGATCCGATGATGCGGCACGAATCCAACAATAGAGCCGCATCTGCGGTCGTTCAACCGACGCCACCCCTACTCGGCCAATCTCTTTCGAGCAACGCACCTGGCCGGCGGCGGCGTGACGCGGCGGGTCGCTTCGCCCTAGCGGCCGAACAGGGAGCGCCGCTTGCGCGGCGGCCGAACTGTGATCTCGCCCAGGATCACGAAGCCCCGCACCCAGTACACGGGGCCGCCGGGCGTGACCGGACCGGTAAGCCGGTACTTGCG
>JBOGDU010000034.1:0-7762 GCA_050743145.1 Jiangellaceae bacterium
TCGGTCAGGTTCGCCTCGGCGATCTGTTCGCCCTTCAGCATGTCCATGGACGGGGACCCTATCCCTGAATCAGCCCGCGGCACTGGCGCAATGAACCGGATCCGCCGCGATTAGTGCGTCATTCCCGCACTGGCGGTGGTCGATGACATAAAGGACCTGCCGCACTGGATGAGGAAGGCCGGGCCGGTCGAACGGGACGCCGTGCTGACGGCCCTGCTTCGCGTCGCGGAGGCCGACAGGCGTGCCCTCGTGGTGCTCGTCTGGCTGCTGGTGCCGGGCGCATCGTTGCTGGCCGGCAGGTTGCGCAGACTCGCGGACGTGATCGACGAGGTCGTCGCCGGCCAGCTCTGGATCCAGATCTGCGAGTACGGGTCGACGGACGACCGATACGTCGCGAAGAGGATCCTCGCGCGCGTGGAGAGGGAGACGATGGCGGAGTTGGGCCTCGGGGAACTTGCCAAGCGTCGTGACCCGACGTGGGCCTCTGCCGTGTTGGTTGATGCGATCGACGAGTCGATCCCGGCGGATGAACCTGAGGAGGTTGATGAGCCGAAGGATCAACTCGCCGACCTGCTGCGCAAGGCTGCCGACTCAGGAACCCTGTCCGATGCCGACCGCGATCTGTTGCTGGACCTGGCTTACGCAGCCAACATGGCTGGGGCGCCGCTGCGGCGGGGCAGGGCCGGCTTGACGACGCCGTCGGTGGCGCAACTGGTAAGCGAGGAGCGTGCACTGACAGCCCGGACGATCCGGCGCCACGCGGCTGACGCCCTCGACGGGTTGGCCAGGTTCGCGCGCCTTGGAGGCCTTGCCCTCTGACGGCTGGTCGGTTCAGGACCAGGAGAGTGTCTCGTGCGACCAAGTCTTGTCGCTAGCCGAGTCATCGAGCGCCGGGTCGATGAAGCGTGTGACGAGCTCTCGGGCGACGTCAACCGTCGAGTAGTCGGAGCAGTAGGGCACGTATCTCGCGAGTTCGGCGTATCGGCTTCCCCATTCGTCTGGGACGACGAAGCGATCGAAGGGCTCCATCCATCGGCGCTGCGCCTCCGTGGAGATGGCAACCCCCAGCCCAGTGCCGTCGATGTCCTGGGTGACGGCGAGCACGACGAGGTCCTTCTCGCGGCTCGATGGCCGATCTCGGTAGGTCTGCACGGTTGCGCAGACCTTGTCGGCGATCTGGTCCACGACGGGGTGGAGGCGGTACTCGTGGCTTACCAGCCTCGGCAGGTCGAGGGCGATCACAGGGTCCATGGTGCTGACAGGTGCAGTCAGTCCCCGCTCCGACGACGAGGTCGACGTTCAGCGTCGACTTCTTCCTGGCGCCGACGTAGACCTCGAAGGCAACGCGGTAACCCACCGTGTAGGGCTTACCGTCGCCTCCGATCGACTCCTCGTGGCCCGCGTAGAGGAAGCGAAAGTGGTCGCTGAGGTCGACGTACGCGAGCCTCTGCAGATCTGCGAGCGCTTGGTCCAGGGTGAAACCGCTGCGGTAGAGGTCGATGTCGAGTGTCGTCCGAGTCGATGGCACCCGCGCGAGCATGCCGGTGCCGCCCTTGAGCATCCACTCGGAGTCGCTGCCCTCGGAGAACGCGCGGCTGAGAAAGCGGTTGAAGTGTTCCAGCCGGATCCGTTCGTTGATGTTCAGCGACGGATCGGCGGCCGTGGCCTTGCGGGCCGCGTCTTTGATCGCTGCCTCGACACCAGCGGCGGTTGAGTACGGCTCGACGTCAGCCATGCGCTGCCGTCCGTTGGGCAACACGGGCCAGGGCGAGGGTCTCCGGCTTGATCGCGAGGCTGTCGTTCAGCGACTGCGCCCAGCCCCGGCTGAGCTCCTTCATCACATCGCTGCTGACGAGCTGTTCGGCCATCCTCTTGATCGCTTCGTCTACCCCGGCGGACTTCGTCAGCGATGCGAGCGCAGGCTTCGAGGCAGCATTGATTTCCTCGAGCTGCGCGGCGAGGGCACTTTGGAAGGTGTTCGCGAGGGTCTTCTGGATCGAGAGCAGGGCCTTCTCCATCTCGGGCGTGACGAGGATCCGGTCGATGTCAGCCTTGCTGAGGCCTCCGACATAGTCGGCTGCGATGCGGCCACCGAGGGACGGATTTGCGGCGACGCGCTGAGCGAGCGAGTCGATGTCGATCCCGGCGATCTCCATGAGTCGGTCCAGGAGAGCGCGGCCGTCGCCCTTGCGGAACCCATTGCGCGCTGCGGGCGGCGCGAGAAGATCTCGGAGTCGGTCGAGGCCGAGGATGCGCTTTCCGGAAGCGTCGCGCAGGGCGTCGGCCACGAGGCTCAGATCCTTGAGGTCCTCGACCAGGTCGGCAATGGTGCGCTCGATCGTCATGGTCGGCATGCCCTCGACGAGGGTGACGTCGCGCGGGTCAAGTGTGCGCTGCCGGTAGCGAATTTCCCTACGCTGGCTCTGCCGACGGACGGGGGAGACGAAGTCGTGTCGGGAGGCCCGGAAGTCGCCGATCCGGTGGAGTCGGGTGGCGGACTCGCCAGCGATGACAACACTGCCCGCCAGGTCGCGGATACGCTCCTCGGCCAGGAGCTTGGGCTCGGTGCTGAGCCATGCGGCGCGAAGGTCGTCGAACTCGTCGCCGGGCGCTCCCGCGTCCATGTAGACCCCGTGGGTCAGCCGGACCAGGTGGCCGGACTCGGCGAGTCGGGAGAGGTCCAGGCGCGTGATTCCGCGCATGCTGGCCTGAGCCGACGTCACCATTCCCCACTGGTAGGACGTCAGCTCCGCGAGGAGGCGCAGCGCTTCTGTGGACTTCATACTTGGAGTGTAACTCCCAGAGCGATACAATCCAAGATTAGCCTTGGCCTGCAAGGCTACATCTTGGCCCGCCTTGCTGCTGGGGAGCTCGCCGGACGTGCTGGTCGACCGGGAAGTCCCGGCGGGAGCGCTTGGGCGTGGTCAGGTCCTTCACCCGGTGCGCCAGCGCGGCTGTCGGGGTCGACGAGCCGTTGAAGTCGGACACGAGCCGACGGCCGATTCCGATCCCCAACGAGATGGCTCATCTGCTCGCCGAGGCGGTCAGGTTGGGCAGCGGCGTCCACCTCGTCAGCGACCAATGTGGCGACGCTGCTGGGCCCTGGACGATTGAACGCGCCGTGCGCGCCGCACGATCGCAGGTGGGGCTCCCGGACGACTTCCGGTTCCACGACCTACGGCACTACGTCGCCTCACTGCTCATCGCCTCCCGGCTCGACGTCAAGGTTGTTCAGGCGCGCCTGCGCCACGCCTCGGCCAAGACCACCCTCGATACCTACGCCACCTCTGGCCGGACCGGGATGACACCTCGCGTGCCGCGGGTCGCAGCTGTCTACCGGGAGCGGCATGATGATTGAAGCAGGGCTCTACAACGCCGACGTGGCTCCCGGCCACATGTCGAGGCCATCGTACGTGCGGTCAACGATCCTTGCGACGACTGACGGGTTGCCTTCGCCCGCGCTGCCCCCGACGCTGGACGTGTGAACTCGGATCAGGCCGACGCCGCCACCGTCGACCAGGCAACCCGGGGTCGGTTGCTTCGCCGCGTCGCTGGACCGGTGCGCCCGCGCAAGGAAGTTCTGGCAGAAGTCGAGAAGTACATCGCGGACGTGAGGCCACGTATCGACTCACCGGCGCTCGCCTTCTTGCTTCTCCCCGATCCGAAGAAGCTCTATCGGTGGAAGGTGCTGCTGGCGTGCGGCCACGTCACCGAGGTCATGACGAGTGGGCCCGATCGCTTCCCGGACGAACGCCGATACGACGACGGACTGACACGCACCCCGCTCAATCCAGGTGAGATCTGGTGCCAAGACAAGGCGCACTGGGAGGAGCCACGGCCCTACCAAGACCTAGTCGAGTGGATATCCAGCAAGGTCATCGAGTTCGAGGCCGATCCCCTGGAGCCGAAAGAGGGCTGGGATCCGGAGACCTGGAAGGTGATCCGCCACGATGAGCTGCACAGTTCCCGGTTCTGGCGCGTTCGCCTCGCATGTGGCCACCACTACGACCACGTCGTGACGGACGTCGACTGGACCCCGGACCTCGTGCGGACGACGACCACGGCCAAGCGGGCACGGCAGATGAAGGCCGACTTCGAGGACCATTGGACGAAAAATCCAGACGACTCGCTGAAGGAGCAGATCGAGAGAGCTCACATGCGGAAGATGCTGGATCTCCGCTGGCCGATGCCCACCCCAGAGCAGGCCTGCTGCACCTGTGCCCACGCCCGACGGATCACCGGCTACCAGCGGAGCGGCTGGCTCGTCCCGCCGCCGAAACCACCCGCGCCACCGAAGTCCGACCGGCAGGTCCTCCAAGAGCGACTCGCCCGAGCAGAAGCGGAGGCCGACCGGCTCCGCCGGGAACTCGACACGCTCGACTGACGATCTGCAGCGAATCCCCTGCGGAATCCCTGCGGAATTTCGCCCCTTCCGGGCCCAACGAAAGTGGCCCCCGATCCTGCATTTTCGCAGGTCAGGGGCCACTTCGGGTCTAGGACGAGGATCAGATGTCGTAGTAGAGCTCGAACTCGTGCGGGTGTGGGCGCAGCCGGATGGGGTCGATCTCGTTCGCACGCTTCCAGTCGATCCAGGTCTCGATCAGGTCCGGTGTGAACACGCCTCCCTCGAGCAGGAAGTCGTGGTCGGCCTCGAGGGCCTCGAGTACCTCCGGAAGCGAACCCGGCACCTGCTGGACGAGAGCGTGCTCCTCCGGCGGCAGCTCGTAGAGGTCCTTGTCGATCGGCTCCGGCGGCTCGATCTTGTTGCGGATGCCGTCGATTCCGGCCATGAGCATCGCGGCGAACGCGATGTACGGGTTGCAGGACGGGTCCGGGACGCGGAACTCGATCCGCTTGGCCTTCGGGTTGGACCCCGTGATCGGGATGCGGACACAGGCCGAGCGGTTGCGCTGGCTGTAGACCAGGTTGACCGGCGCCTCGAATCCGGGCACCAGGCGGTGATACGAGTTCACGGTCGGGTTGGTGAACGCGAGCAGGCTGGGTGCGTGGTTGAGCAGGCCACCGATGTACCACCGACCGGTATCCGACAGACCGGCATATCCGAGCTCGTCGTAGAACAGCGGCTGGCCGTCCTTCCAGATGCTCTGATGGCAGTGCATCCCGGAGCCGTTGTCGCCGAAGATCGGCTTCGGCATGAACGTCACGGTCCGGCCGTCGGCGCGCGCGGTGTTCTTGACGATGTACTTGTACTTCATCAGGTTGTCGGCCTGCTTGAGCAGCGTGTCGAAGCGGATGTCGATCTCCGCCTGCCCAGCGGTCCCGACCTCGTGGTGCTGCATCTCGACGGTGATGCCGGCCTCGATGAGGTTCTTCAGCATCTCCGATCGCAGGTCGGTCAGGTGGTCCATGGGCGGCACCGGGAAGTACCCCTGCTTGTAGCGCGGCTTGTAGCCGAGGTTGCCGCCGTCCTCCGTCCGCCCGGTGTTCCAGGCTCCTTCGACCGAGTCGACGTAGTAATAGCTCGCGTTCTGCTTGGTCTCGAACCGCACGTCGTCGAAGATGTAGAACTCGGCCTCCGGGCCGAAGTACGCGGTGTCGCCGATTCCGGAGCTCTTGAGGTACCCCTCCGCCTTGCTCGCGATGTTGCGGGGATCGCGGCTGTACGGCTCGTCGGTGAACGGGTCGACGATGAAGAAGTTGATCACCAGCGTCTTCGCCTGGCGGAATCGGTCGACGAAGGCACTGGTCGGGTCCGCGATGAGCTTCATGTCCGACTCGTGGATCGCCTGGAACCCACGGATCGAGGAACCGTCGAACATCAGCCCGTCGGCGATGGCGTCCGCATCGAACCCGCTCGCCGGCACGGTGAAGTGCTGCATGACGCCGGGCAGGTCGCAGAAGCGCACGTCGATGAACTCGACGCCCTCGTCGGTGACAAAGGCCAGCAGCTCGTCGGCGTTGGTGAACATCCAGCCTCCTGGCTCGGTGGTGGTCCGGCTCGTGCCCGGACTCTGCCGCTGGGACCCGCGTGAGCGGGAACCCTGTCTCCCGGACGCTACGAGTTGGCGATTACCCGGCAGTGTCCCCGATGTTTCGCATGTGTTACGCCCGCCCCTGCGCCCGCCCGGTCACCTGGGCGGCATGCCTCCGCGCGGCACCTTCATGTTCCGGGGGAGCGGACCCTTCGGCATGGCGACCGGCTGGGTACCCAGGGCGCGCAGCCGTGACCGGAGCTCCGTGACCTCGGCAGGGCGGAGGTTGCGGGGGAGCTTCATCACATACTTGGACAGGCGGCGCAGAGGCACCTGGTCCTGGTCGTCGCCGACGACGATGTCGTAGACCGGAGCCTCTCCGACGACACGTGCGTGGCGCCGCTTCTCCTGGTTGAGCAGGTTGACGACTCGGGTGGCCGAGCTCCCCTCGCCGACGAGGATGACACCGGGACGGCCGACGACGCGGTGCACGACGTCCTGGTAGCGGTTGGTGGCGACCACCGGCGTCGAGTCCCAGCCTCGGCGCAGCGTGCCGAGCGCCGCCATGGCCGCGCCGGGTTGTCCCTCGATCTGCGAATACGCCGCCTTCTCCGCCCGCCGGCCGAAGACGACGGCTCCCGCGAGCAGCGCGAGCGGGAACCCGATGACCAGCCAGAGCCACACTGGCTGGAGGAGCAGGCCCACCGGGACGAGAACGGCCAGGACGGCCAGCACGACGCCGAGCGAGATCCACCCGATGTACGGATCGGTCCGCTTCGCCATCCGGTAGGTCTGCTTGACCTGGGCGAAACGCCCCTTCTTCGGGGCAGCGGACTCCTGCTGTGCGTCCTTTCGTGCCATGCGTGACAGGGTACGGGTCCGCGGGGCCGCGACGGAATCAGGAGTCGTGCCCTCTCGCTCAGGCATCGGTCGGTCAGGACCGTGTGTGAATCGCTGCGGCGATGGAGTGCTGCACCTACCGTGTTTGGCTCTGCCCGGGCACCGGTACCCGGACAGGCAGTGAGGGAGGGCTCATGCGCAGCAGCATCGTGAATCGGGTGGCGGTTGTCGTCGCCGCGGGGGCATTGACTGTCACCCTCGCAGCCTGTGGTGACGACACGGGGGACGACACGACCCCAGGTGACGAGAGCACCCAAATCGACGACCAGGACGACGACGACCAGGACGACGACGACCAGGACGACCAGGACGACGACGACGACGATCAGGACGAGAACTGATGCCAGCCGCTTCCCGATGGGTCAGGTAGACCCGTCGACAACCCTTGAGCTGGCCCGGGTGCCCACGCCGGCCGGTGCCTGGCGACCCCGAGGCAGTGATCTAACCGAGGAGGGAGTGCTGCAGGGCGTCCGCGAGCCAGGCTTCGTACTGGTCGTCTGCCCAGCCACGTGTGGCGACCAGGCTGTCGTAGGTTGCACGGGAGCCGAGCGTCACGATGATGTCGGCCGCGTGCTCCGGTGTCAGCCCGTCGCGCAGCGCGCTACGTTCCTGCAGCGAGCGCGCGAAACGGGTCAACCCGGCAAGCCGCTGCGCGTCTTGCTCCTGTTGCAGCCGGCGCAGGTCGGGTTCGGACCCGGCCGCGGCCTCGAGCACCCGTAACAGGGGTCCCACCCGCGACCAGATGCCCGGCTGCGTGTGTGCGTACAGCGCCAGTTGTCGGTAGGGATCCGCTTCCTCGATGATCGCGCGTATCGCGGGCCGCTGCTCAACTGGTACCTCGGAACGCTCCACGCCGCCCGCTACCGCAGCAATGACAGCCGCCTCCAAGAGACCGGCCTTTCCGGGCGCGGCCCGGTACACCGTCTGCA
>JBOGDU010000035.1:0-26848 GCA_050743145.1 Jiangellaceae bacterium
GCGGCGATCTGGTCGTAGCCGTACCCGAACACCTCACGGAGCAGGAACACCGTGCGCTCGACCGGCGACAGGCTCTCCAACAGGACGAGGAAGGCCATCGAGAGGGTGTCGGCGGTCTCGGCGCGGGCGGCAGGGTCGGCGTCCCCCGACGTGGTCAGCAGGGGCTCCGGCAGCCAGGCGCCCACGTACGCCTCGCGCCGGACCCGCGCCGAGCGAAGCTGGTCGATGGCCAGCCTGGTGGTCACTGTCGTCGCGTACGCCTCGGGAGAGCGCACGACCGTGTCGTCGGTCTGCATGCGCAGCCAGGCGTCCTGGACGATGTCCTCGGCCTCGCTGGCCTGTCCGAGCATCCGGTACGCGATCGAGAACATCAGCGGCCGCAACTGGTCGTGATGGGCTGCGAGGTCGCTCACCTGTCCGATCCAACCACGGCTGTCACAGCTGGCCGCGCCGTCTCGTCGGAGGGGATGAGGAGAGGAGAAAGTCATGCGCATCTTTCTTGCTGGAGCGACCGGAGCCGTCGGTACTCGGCTGGTACCGGTTCTCGTCGGCGCCGGTCACGCCGTGGTCGGGACGACTCGCAGCGCCGCCAAGTTCGACGCTCTCGAACAGGCGGGTGCTGAACCGGTCGCCATGGACGGCCTCGACCGCGACGCGGTCATGACGGCTGTGACGTCTGCGAAGCCGGACGTCGTCATCCACCAGCTCACCGCCCTGACCGGAATGGGTAACCCGAAGAAGTTCGACGACGAGTTCGCCGTCACCAACCGGCTGCGCACCGAAGGAACCGACCACCTGCTCTCGGCGGCCAGGGAGGCTGGGGCCCAACGATTCGTCGCCCAGAGCTACACGGGGTGGCCGAACGAGAGATCCGGCGGCCCGGTCAAGACCGAGGACGACCCGCTGGACCGCCACCCGACCGCGCCGTCCCGCCGCAGCCTCGCTGCGATCGAGTACCTCGAGTCGACGGTCGCCGGCGCGAGCGACATCGAGGGCATCGTGCTCAGGTACGGCAGCTTCTACGGTCCTGGTACCGGGCTGTCCGTCGGTGGGGAGTTGGTGGAGATGGTCCGCAAGCGCCGGTTCCCGATCGTGGGTGGCGGCACCGGCGTGTTCTCCTTCGTGCACATCGACGATGCGGCCACTGCGACGCTGGCGGCCGTGGAGCACGGCACACCGGGGATCTACAACGTCGTCGACGACGACCCCGCGCCGCTGGCCGAGTGGTTGCCCTATCTGGCGGAGGTGATCGGAGCCAAGCCGCCGATGCGACTGCCTGCCTGGCTGGTCCGGCCCATGCTCGGCGAGCACGGGATGGCGATCATGACGACAATGCGGGGGTCGTCGAACGCGAAGGCCAAGCAGGAGCTCGGCTGGAAGCTCGCGTACCCGAGTTGGCGCGACGGCTTCCGCACGGGTCTCAGCTGAATCACCCGTGACGCTGCCGCATGGCACGTTCGGCGGCTGCACGTGGCACACCGAGAGGGTGTTCCCGCGCGCGAATTGTGACGATTTGTGGAGCCGCTCAGTGTGCCATGGAGATCGGCACGCCGGACGCTGCCTCGTGTCGGCCTCCTCTTCGGGGAGGCGACACGACAGCGGGCGTCGTTGCAGCGGCCGTCCGCCGTGTGCGTGGGTGTCAGGACTGCGGCGGGCTCGACTCCGCGAACGACCACCCGGCGGCCTCGACGGCGCGGTGCGCGGCACCGCTCAATGCCGAGTACGAGATCTCGAATCCCGAACGCCGACCCCTCTCGGCCAGCTCGTGAAGGAAAGTCAGACCCGGTGCACCCAGCGCGGTGACGCCGTGCATGTCGACCACGGCATGGCTGAGTCCGCCGATGCTCTCGAGTTCTGCCACTTCCGCAACCGCGGCGTGCAGCGCGTCCGCCATCTCGTCGTCGATGTCACCGGAGAGGAACACCACGATCTCGCGGGAGCCCCGGTCCGCGACGCGTACCTCGCCCATCGCCCTCACCTCCGTCACCCGACTGTCGCACTCCGCCGGGGCTTCGGCAATGATCGCGGGCGACGGCACACGCGGAACAGGTCGCCGTTCCGGTGGTGCTACCTCCTACGCTGATGGGTCATGACCGGCGGGCCGAGCGAGCACGACGACGACCTTCCCGAACAGATGCGGGTTCGGCGCGACAAGCGGGCGGAGCTGATCGAGAGGGGGATCCCCCCGTATGCCCTCGGTTTCGAGCGCACCCACTCGATCGCCGAGGTCCGTGCGGCCCACCCCGATCTGGACCCGGGAGCCGAGACCGGTGAGGTCGTGTCGGTCGCCGGACGGGTGATCTTCCTGCGCAATACCGGCCGGCTCTGCTTCGCGCGGCTGCGTGGAGGTGACGGTACCGAGCTGCAGGCGATGCTCTCCCTCGACCGGATCGGCGAGAAGTCGCTCGCCGACTGGAAGCACTTCGTCGACATCGGCGACCACGTAGGCGTCCAGGGCGAGGTCGTCGCCAGCCGACGGGGCGAGCTGTCGGTCATGGTCGACCGGTGGACGATCACGTCCAAGTCGCTGCGGCCGCTTCCGGTGGCGCACAAGGCGCTCTCCGACGAGACCCGTACCCGCCAGCGCTACGCCGACCTCATCGTCAATCCTTCGGCGCGCGAGATGGTGCACATCCGGGCCGCGGTGGTGCGGTCCCTGCGCGAAACCCTCCACCGCCGCGGGTACGTCGAGGTCGAGACGCCCGTGCTGCAACTCGTCCACGGTGGAGCTGCGGCCCGGCCGTTCCACACCGATCTCAACGCGTTCGACCTGCCCATGACGCTCCGGATCGCGCTGGAGCTGCACCTCAAGCGGGCCGTCGTCGGCGGAGTCGACAGGGTCTTCGAGATCGGCCGGATCTTCCGCAACGAAGGCATCGACTCCACGCACAGCGCCGAGTTCACCATGCTCGAGGCGTACGAGGCGTACGGCGACTACGACACGATGGCCGCGCTGACCCATGACCTGGTTCTGGACGCAGCCCGCGTCACCGGCCGTACCGTCATCCCCGACGGCCGGGGTGGTGAGGTCGATCTCGAGTCCCCGTGGCAGCAGGTCACCATCCATGCCGCCGTCTCGGCCGTGCTCGGCGAGGAGGTCACGGTCGACACCTCGGCGGAGCGTCTACGCGTGCTTGCGGACAAGAACGAGGTGCGACTGGGGGACGGCTGGGGCGGTGGCGAGATCGTCCTCGAGCTGTTCGAGAAGCTCGTGGAGCACACTCTCGTGTCGCCTACGTTCGTCCGCGACTATCCCGAGGCGGTCCGACCGCTCGCCCGCCCGCACCGTGACGACCCACGTCTGGCCGAGGCATGGGATCTGGTCATCGCCGGCGTCGAACGTGCGGTGGCCTATTCGGAACTCGTCGATCCGGTCATCCAACGCGAGCGTCTGATTGAGCAGTCACGGCTGGCTGCCCAGGGCGATCCCGAGGCGATGGACCTCGACGAGGACTTCCTACGCGCTCTCGAGTACGGAATGCCGCCGAGCGGCGGAATGGGGATGGGTGTCGACCGGTTGGTCATGCTGCTCACGGGCGCCGGTATTCGTGACACCATCCTCTTTCCATTGGTCAAGCCCGAATGAGTGGTAACTCGTTCGATCCAGGACCTCAGGAGACCGTCACTCTTTACGAGGACGTCCAGGAATTCTGGGTTGCGGACGATCCGGCCGGTGGAGGGGTGACCGGCTGCGGCGCCTTGCACGTGATGTGGGAGGACCTCGCGGAGGTGCGGACGCCGGCCACGGACCCTCGATGGACAGGTCTGGGCGTGGGGAACGCGCTTCGGGCGCAACTGTTGTCGGTGGCACGGGACCTGGGAGTGACGCGGGTGTTCTGCCTCACGTCCGAGGTCGACTTCTTCACCAGGAACGGCTTAGAGGTACTCGAGGGCACGCCGGTCGAACCCGAGGTGTGTATACGCAGCTCCTGCGTTCCTACGACGAGGGAGTCGCCGAGTTCCCCGATCCCGACCGGGTGAAGCCGAACACGCTCGGGAACACGCGTATGTTGCGGCGGCTCTGATCGCGACGGCGCTCAGGTGACCCGCAGTCGCCGTGTTGCTATTTTCGCTTCAGTAGCGTAGAAATCAGGATCGTACGTGTATCGAATACACCTGCGGGATACATCGGGAAAGGACGTCACGTGGCACAAAGAGTCCAGGTGATTCTGGTCGACGACATCGACGGCGGCAACGCCGAAGAGACGGTGAGTTTCACTCTCGACGGCGTCGCCTACGAACTCGACCTGTCCAAGAAGAATGCCGCCAAACTGCGCGACACGCTGGCTCCGTACATCGGCTCGGCCCGCAGGGTCAGTCGCCGGGGGCGTGGCCGTGGCCGTTCCGGTGCCGGACGCAGCACCGACACCGCATCGGTCCGCCAGTGGGCGCGCGACCAGGGCCTCAAGGTCTCCGACCGCGGCCGGGTGCCGGCCGACATCTTGGCGAAGTACGAGGCTGCGCACTGACCCGTGGCGCAGTCATGCTGGTGAGCCTCTCCAGACGATCTCCGGCCGCCAGGAGGTTCGTGGGCCGTCGGTGACCTCGTGGAGGCGGACGTACTCGGCGGCGATGCGGTCCACGTCGAAGCCCGGAGTGCCGAGCACGCCGTCGATGGTGACGGTCACGACATGCACACCGTCGGTGCGGAGCTCGCTCGCCAAGGACATCGCCAGGTTTCGCGCTGCTGCCTTCTGCACGCCCAGGGTCGCCGACCACGTCGAGCCCGTCAGGGCGGCGCTGTTACCCGTCACGATGATCGTGCCGCGATGGGCGGATCGCATCGCTGGCGCGACCTCCTGGGCCGCCACGAGCAGCGATCCGGCCGCAAGCCGTAGACCGTCGATCATCGACTCGAGCGGCGTCAGTGTCGGAGGGGCCTCGACCGCGACGGACGGGTTGTGAACGAGCACTGCCGGATCGCCGTGGCGTCGGCGGATGACCTGGAAGGCGTTCCGCAGTGCGGGCTCGTCAGCGGCATCTGCTGGGATGCTGTCGACCTTGGTGCGCGTCTGTGCGGCGATCTCATGTGCGAGTGCGGCGACCCGCCCAGCGTTGCGGGCCAGCAGGACGACGCGCAGGCCTCGACTGGCGAAGGCCATCGCTACGGCCCTGCCCAGACCGGGCCCGGCGCCGACCACGACGGCGAGGTCATTGTCGGGCATGGTGCCTCCACGGTTGCCGGGCACAGTGGTCCATGCCATCTTCGCGCGCATGACGACGCTCGTGCTCGCCCGCCACGGCGAGACGATATGGCACGCCGATGACCGGTACGCCGGCAGCAGTGATATTCCGCTGACGTCGCTCGGCGAGCGGCAGGCACTGCGGCTCGCGGACTGGGCCTCGACGGCCGACCTGCGGGGTGTGTGGTCGTCGGATCTCGTCCGGGCCGGCCGGACCGCGGAGCCGTGTGCCGCCGCGGCAGGTCTCACGATGCGCGTCGACCCCCGGCTGCGCGAGGTGGACTTCGGCGACGCCGAAGGCATGAACGGCGAAGAGATCGAGGCCCGATTCCCTGGTGCGTACCAGGCGTTCGAGCGTGATCCGATCGCCCATCATCTACCCGGTGGTGAGGCGCCCGACGCAGCAACAGAGCGGGCCCTGACCGGACTGCGCGACATCTGTACGGCACAGCCGGATGGTCGTGTGCTCGTCGTCGGCCACGGGACGCTCATCAGGCTGGTCCTCTGTCGGTACCTGGGCATCCCGCTGGAGGACTATCGAAGGCGGTTCCCGACCATGCGGAACTGCAGTCTCACCGAGATCAGGATCATCGATGACGAGGCTGGTGTGATCAGTTTCAACGAGACCCCGATGGCCGAAACCGACCGCCCCTAGCACATCTCAGCGACGAGTCACAGATCGGGTAGCGGATCCTCGGGCAGCCCGGCAGGCCCTTCGAGCTCCGCGTCGACCGCGCCGATGATCGCGGCGTATTCGTCGTCGATCTCGAAGATCATGCCGCTGAGGCCGAAGGCAGGCCCGAGCGAGGTGTCGAGCGGCCCGAGGCGGGTGCTCCGCGGGAACCGCTCCCAGACTCGGTCCGGGCGGTTCCGGCGCAGGAACCTGCCACTGATGAGGACGATCGCGCGGTCTGTGACGGCGACGAAGAAGGGCGCGGCTGCGATCCCGACCGACATCACGGCCGATGTCGCCGGGAACAGGTAACGGATCTGCTCACCGGGCTCGAGCAACTCCTGGCAGCTCGCGCGCACGCTCGGCGCGATGGGCATCGGGAATCACCTCCCGGCGGCGGCGATCTCGGCCTTGGTGAAGCCACGCGGAGGTTGTCACGCTGTCACACCGTCACGACGATCTTCACGACGGTCCGAGCCAACGCATCCTGCGCCCGGGTACACCCCACGGCTACGCTGTACGTCGTGGACGACTCCTCTGATGCCGCTGCCTCGGCACAGCCCGCCGTCCGGGTCGTCAGCGGAACGGTGACCTTCCGTGAGCGCATCGCCCTGCCGCCAGGCGCAGTGGTGACCGTCCGGGTCGCCGACGTCTCCCAGGCTGACGGCGCGGCGGTGGTGCTCGCGCAGAATGCCATCGAGGTGACGGGGCAGGTGCCCGTGCCGTTCGAACTCGCGGTCGATGCCGCCGACATCGATGAGCGCGCCGACGTCGCGGTCTGGGCCAGGCTGCGCTCTGCCGTCGGAACGTGGGTCAGCGATACCCATACCCCGGTGCTCACGCGCGGTGCCGGCGACACCGCCGACGTCATCGTGCGCCGAACCCCCGACGCCTGACGGTCGGGCACCCGGGCTGGTTCGCCGAGGCGCGACGCGGCGGCCGGCCCAGTCTTCGTCCTCGCCGAACCTCTCGTCCTCCCGCGGCGTACTACGCGGTGAAGCGACTCGCGAGAGGAACGAGGATGATGAACAAGCGACTACGGATGATCGCGGTAGTCGGTGCCCTTGCGCTCGGTGTCAGCGCGTGCGGCGGCGACGACGGTGACGACGGGGCGACCACCAGCGGCGGCGGCGGCGACAGCGCCATGAGCGTGGAAATCCTCCAGCCGGCCGACGGCGACACGATCAGCGTGCCGTTCACGCTCGAGGTCGACTCGAGCGAGGAGCTCGGCACCACCGACACCGGCCTGCATCACGTGCACCTGTTCTTCGACGGCGACGACAGCTCCTACGAGGTCATCGAGGACGGCAACCTCGAGGCCCGGGAGATAACGGAGGACTCGCCTGCCGTCGAGGGTCTCGAACCGGGAGAGCATGTGCTCAACATCTCGCTCCGCAACGCCGACCATTCACCGGCCGGGGCGGAGGCCGAGGTCACGGTGAACGTCGAGGACGCCGGCTCTTCCCCGGCCGGCGACTCCGACGTAACCGATTCGCCGACGTACGAGTACTGAGTCCGAGCGGTTCCATGACGGCTTCCGCACGGCAGACGACCGGACGCACCGAGGCGGTCGAGCGCAACAACCGTCGCACGCGGTGGTTCCACGCCGGCGTGTACCTCACCGTGCTCGTGCTGCTGTTCACGGGCTGGTGGTTGACGCTGGGCCGGGAAGGACAGCCGAGTCCGCTCGCCGAACTGTTCGACACGCCGGACGCCGAACTGCACACCGTCATCGGGTGGGTGTTCGCGGGCATCTCCGGACTCGGGCTCGTCCTGGGCTGGCGGGCGGCGTGGACGCTTGCGTCGGACTCGGTGCGACTGCGCAGGTCGGAGCTGCGCTGGTTCGCGCGCTGGCCGGCAGCCGTCTTCACCGGACGCTTCGGCCGCCACGAGGGCCACTTCGACGCGGGCCAGCGAATCGCGAACATCGTCATGGTCGTGCTGCTCGTGGCGTTGACCGTGAGCGGCATCGGCCTCTACCTGGTCTCCGGTGGGCCCGCATTCGTGTGGTTCAACCGCATCCACCGGTGGTCGACCTACCTGTTCACTCCGGTGATCGTCGGGCACGTCCTCATCGCCGCAGGGGTCCTGCCCGGCTACCGCGGGGTGTGGCGTGCGATGCATCTCGGTGGGCGGTTGCGTGCACGCGACGCCGAGCGCGTCTGGCCCGGCTGGTCCGAGCGGAACCGCCACGACGGCGGCGGGAGGTGACCGGGTGCTGCGGCGCGTTCGCCCGTGGCGTACGCCGACGGCGCGGCGGAACGCTGTCGGGTAGGACGGTGTTGTGCAGTCATGGCCGGTCCCGGCTACCGTCGTGTAACGACCGCAGACGGGCGCCGGGTGCGGGTTAGCATGCGGGTACGGGCGGACCGGGAGAGCCCCGGCACACCCAGACCGCTCGGTGAGGAGCGCCGCTGATGTTCGAGAGGTTTACCGACCGCGCGAGGCGCGTCGTCGTCCTGGCCCAGGAAGAGGCCAGGATGCTCAACCACAACTACATCGGCACCGAGCACATCCTCCTGGGTCTCATCCACGAGGGCGAGGGTGTGGCGGCGAAGGCGCTCGAGAGCCTCGGGATCTCGCTCGAGGCCGTGCGCCAGCAGGTCGAGGAGATCATCGGCCAGGGGCAGCAGGCGCCCAGCGGGCACATCCCGTTCACGCCGCGGGCGAAGAAGGTGCTCGAGCTGAGCCTGCGCGAGGCGCTGCAACTCGGCCACAACTACATCGGCACCGAGCACATCCTGCTCGGCCTGATCCGTGAGGGCGAGGGGGTCGCCGCGCAGGTGCTGGTCAAGCTCGGCGCCGACCTCAACCGGGTCCGCCAGCAGGTCATCCAGTTGCTCTCGGGCTACCAGGGTGGCAAGGAGGCCGCGACGGCCGGAGCCGGCCCGCAGGGTGAGGCTCCGTCGACGTCGCTCGTCCTCGATCAGTTCGGTCGCAACCTCACCCAGGCCGCCCGCGAGGGCAAGCTCGACCCGGTCATCGGGCGTGAGAAGGAGATCGAGCGGGTCATGCAGGTGCTGTCCCGCCGCACCAAGAACAACCCGGTGCTCATCGGCGAGCCCGGCGTCGGCAAGACCGCAGTCGTCGAGGGCCTGGCGCAGAACGTCGTCAAGGGCGAGGTTCCCGAGACGCTCAAGGACCGCCAGCTCTACACCCTCGACCTCGGCGCGCTGGTCGCGGGCTCCCGCTACCGCGGCGATTTCGAGGAGCGGTTGAAGAAGGTCCTCAAGGAGATCCGCACCCGCGGCGACATCATCCTGTTCATCGACGAGATCCACACGCTGGTCGGCGCGGGAGCCGCCGAGGGCGCCATCGACGCCGCGTCGATCCTGAAGCCGATGCTGGCCCGCGGCGAGCTCCAGACGATCGGCGCAACGACGCTCGACGAGTACCGCAAGTACGTGGAGAAGGACGCCGCGCTCGAGCGCCGGTTCCAGCCGATCCAGGTCAAGGAGCCGACGCTCGCCCACACCATCGAGATCCTCAAGGGACTGCGCGACCGCTACGAGGCGCACCACCGGGTCTCCATCACCGACGCCGCGCTGGTGGCAGCGGCACAGCTCGCCGACCGTTACGTCTCCGACCGGTACCTGCCGGACAAGGCGATCGACCTCATCGACGAGGCGGGCTCGCGGCTGCGCATCCGTCGCATGACGGCGCCGCCTGACCTGCGTGAGTTCGACGAGCGGATCGCCGAGGTGCGCCGCGAGAAGGAGTCCGCGATCGACTCGCAGGACTTCGAGAAGGCCGCCTCGCTGCGCGACCGCGAGAAGCAGCTGATCGGTCAGAAGGCCGAGCGCGAGAAGCAGTGGAAGGCCGGCGACCTCGACGTCGTCGCCGAGGTCGACGACGAACTGATCGCGGAGGTCCTCGCGACCGCGACGGGTATCCCGGTGTTCAAGCTCACCGAGGAAGAGACCTCGCGTCTGCTCCACATGGAGGACGAGATCCACAAGCGGATCATCGGCCAGGAGGACGCCATCGCGGCGCTGTCCAAGTCGATCCGCCGCACCCGCGCCGGCCTGAAGGACCCCAAGCGCCCGGGTGGCTCGTTCATCTTCGCCGGGCCCTCCGGGGTCGGCAAGACCGAGCTGTCCAAGGCGCTGTCGGAGTTCCTCTTCGGCGACGAGCACGCCCTGATCCAACTGGACATGAGCGAGTACTCCGAGAAGCACACGGTCTCGAGGCTGTTCGGATCACCGCCCGGCTACGTCGGCTACGAGGAGGGTGGCCAGCTCACCGAGAAGGTGCGGCGGCGCCCGTTCTCCGTGGTCCTGTTCGACGAGGTCGAGAAGGCTCACCCAGACATCTTCAACTCGCTGCTGCAGGTGCTCGAGGACGGTCGGCTCACCGACGCCCAGGGCCGCGTCGTCGACTTCAAGAACACCGTGATCATCATGACGACCAACCTCGGCACCCGCGACATCAGCAAGGGCCAGGGGCTGGGCTTCTCGTCCGGTTCCGAGGGCGACGGCGACTACGACCGGATGAAGTCGAAGGTCATCGATGAGCTCAAGCAGCACTTCCGGCCCGAGTTCCTCAACCGGGTCGACGACGTGATCGTCTTCCACCAGCTCACGCAGGAGGAGATTGTCCGGATCGTCGACCTGATGATCAGCCAGGTCGACACCCGGCTGCACGACAAGGACATGGGTCTCGAGCTGACCCAGGCCGCCAAGGAGCTGCTGGCCCAGCACGGGTTCGACCCGGTGCTCGGTGCCCGGCCGTTGCGGCGGACCATCCAGCGCGAGATCGAGGACACGCTGTCCGAGAAGATCCTCTTCGGTGAGCTCAAGGCCGGCGAGATCGTCGTGGTCGACGTCGAGGGCGAGGGTCGGGAAGCCAACTTCACCTTCGTGGGCAGCCCGAAGTCCGAGTTGCCCGAGGTGGCCGTCGTCGAGGCCGCGACGACGGGCAGCAACCGCCGAAGCACGGCCGCGGCCGGCGAGGCCGACTGAGCCGCCGGGTTGACACCCGGAGGGACCCGCACCCACCCGGTGCGGGTCCCTCGGCGTGGGCGGGCTCGGCCCTTGTCGTCGCGGTCGTGGCGGTTGCAGGGTGGACGGTGACCGGGGATACGGAGCATCTGGAGGCGACGGGGTATGTCCGACGACGACCTGGCGGCCTATCGCGCGGCGGCCGTCCTCTACGACGCAGGGGACGCGATCGGTGCTGCTCGTGAGCTCGAACCGTTGCTCGCCGACGACTCGACCCCGAAGTCCGTCCTCGAGCTGGCCGGGCGCGCGTACTTCCGTTCCGCCCAACTCGGTCGCGCGGAGCAGGCGTTCGGTCGCCTCGTGGAGCGCGACCCGAGCGACGCGTACGCGCGGTTCGCGCTCGGCCGGACCCTCGAACGGCAGAGCCGCCGCGACGAGGCGGCCTCGTGCTATCGGATCGCTGCGGCCATGGATCCCAAGGACGACTACGTCGCGGCCCTGGCGCGGGTGAGCTCATGGCCGTCGCCGTCCGACTGAACCCTCGGGCCTAGGTCGCACGACCGACCGGTAGGCGATATCTGCCGTCGGCGAGGGGCTCCACCAGACCGTCGGCCACCAGCGCGTCCAGCGCCCGTTCGCGCTGGGCCGGATCACCAGGCCAGGCCTCGTCCAAGCGGGCCTTGTCGACGATCCGCTCGTCGCCGCGCAGGACGGCCATCAGCCGACCTCTCGCCTGCCGGTCCGTGCCCGCCCACGACTGGCCACGCCGGACCGGACCCGGGTAGTCAGGCGCGCCGGCGAGTCGCCAGGCACACCCGGCTGCGAGCGGGCATTCGTCGCAATGCGGCGACCGGGCGGTGCAGACCAGCGCACCCAGTTCCATGACGGCGACCGCCCAGGTGGCGGCTGTTCCCGCATCGCCCGGCATCAGCGCCTCGGCGCGGCGGCGTTCGGTCGCCGTCGTCGTCAGCGGCGGTCGGGCCACGCCGGCGACGGCCCTCGCGAGGACACGCCGGACATTGGTGTCGAGCACCACGTGGCGGTGTCCGAAGGCGAACACCGCCGTGGCCGCCGCGGTGTAGTCGCCGACGCCCGGTAGCGCTCGAAGGTCGTGATACGAGTCCGGCACCGCGCCGCCGTGCCGATCGACGATTGCGCACGCCGCCGTGTGCAGGCGCAGGGCGCGCCCTGGATATCCGAGCCGTCCCCAGACGCGGATGGCTTCGCCCGGTTCCGCGGCCGCGAGGTCGGCCGGCTGCGGCCACCGGTCCATCCACGCACGCCAGACCGGCTCCACCCGGGCGACTGGAGTCTGTTGGAGCATGACCTCGCTGACCAGGACGCCCCAGGGCCGGCGGTCGGGGGAGCGCCACGGCAGGTCGCGGGCACGGTCGCGGAACCACGCGATGACGGCGTCGTGCACGCAACCGGCCAGCTCAGACGTAGCGCTCGAGGATGCTCGACTCGGCCAGCCGGGACAGGCCTTCACGGACGCTGCGGGCCCGCGACTCGCCCACGCCCTCGACAGCCTGGAGGTCGTCGATGCTGGCTGCCAGCAGCTTCTGGAGGCCGCCGAAGTGGTCGACCAGCCGCTCGATCACCGTTCCCGGCAGCCGCGGCACGCGCGCCAGCAGGCGATATCCGCGCGGGCTCACGGCGGCGTCGAGCTGTTCGCCTCCCCCCGCGAAGCCGAGCGCCCGAGCCACCGCTTCGAGGTCGAGCAGGTCGATCGCCGACAACCCGTCGAGTTCGGCCACCACTCCCGCGACGGTCCGCGGACGCCGACCCGACTGCGTCGGCAGGTAGTCGCGCGCGACCAGTTCGCGGTCGACGTCGACCCCGGCCACGAGCTCGTCGAGTTGGAGGCTCAGCAGCCGGCCGTCGGTGCCGAGCTCCACGACGTAGCCCTCGATCTCACTGGCGATCCGACGAACCATCTCCAGCCGCTGTGCGACCGCAGCGACGTCGCGCACGGTGACCAGGTCTTCGATCTCCAGCGCCGACAGCGTGCCGGAGACCTCGTCGAGGCGCAGCTTGTAGCGCTCGAGCGTCGCCAGCGCCTGGTTGGCGCGGGAGAGGATCTGACCCGCGTCCTCGAGCACGTAGCGGACGTCGTCGACGTAGATCGCGACGATGCGCATGGACTGGCTGACCGAGATGACCGGGATACCCGTCTGCTTCGCCACCCGCTCCGCGGTGCGGTGCCGCGTGCCGGACTCGGTGGTCGGGATCGAAGGATCGGGTACCAGTTGGGTGGCCGCCCGAAGGATCTTGGTGCAGTCGCCGTCGACGACGATGGCACCGTCCATCTTCGCCAGTTCGCGTAAACCCGTGGCGGAGAAGTCGACGTCGAGGACGAATCCGCCGGTACAGATCGCGTCGATGGTCGGGTCGAACCCCAGGACGACCAGGGCGCCGGTACGGCCGCGGAGGATCCGCTCCAGCCCTTCGCGCAGGGAAGTACCCGGCGCCACGGCGGCCAGCGCCAGGCGCAACTTGGTCTCGGCTCCGCCTCTCTCACTTGCTGGCACGTGGCCCCCGCGTCACCGTCGTCGACGTCGGGCGACAGTGTACGGCGCCGCGAGCCGGCGTCGACACATGCGGTCGGCCCGCGTCGCCGGTCTGCGTCTCGACCATCTGGTCAGCGCAGCGCGACGACGGGCGCCGGACGTCGGGCAGCGTCGAGTGCGGCCGCGACATCGCCGACCTCGACCACGCGGATGCCGGCCGGAACCGGGCCGGGTTCGGGTGGCACCAGCGCCCGGGCGAAGCCCATTCGCTCGGCCTCGGCCAGGCGTCGCTGGACGCCGGTGACCCGTCGGATCTCGCCGGCGAGGCCGACCTCGCCGATGGCCACCAGACCGGGAGGGAGCGGCAGGTCGCGGGCCCCGCTGGCGACGGCCACCATGAGCGCGAGATCGCCGGCGGGCTCGGCCAGTCGCGCACCGCCGACCGTCGCGGCGTAGACGTCCTTGCCGCCCAGGGAGACCCCACCGCGGCGCTCCAGCACCGCGAGCACCATGGCCACCCGCGAGGCGTCGAGGCCGCTCGTGGCGCGACGCGGCGTGCCCAGCGTAGACGGCGCGACAAGTGCCTGGACCTCGGCCAGCAGTGGTCGGCGCCCCTCGAGTGTCACCGTGACGCAGGTGCCCGGAACCGCGTCAGCGTGCCGGGACAGGAACAGCCCGGTGGGATCGGGCATCGAGGTGATACCGGTGTCGGACAGGTCGAAGCAGCCGACCTCGTCGGCCGGGCCGTAGCGGTTCTTGACCGTGCGGACCATGCGCAGCCGCGAATGGCGCTCGCCCTCGAACTGGAGCACGACGTCGACCAGGTGCTCGAGGAGCCGTGGACCCGCGATCGAGCCGTCCTTCGTCACGTGCCCGACCAGGATCGTCGCCATGCCGCGATCCTTGGCCGCGCGGATGAGCGCAGCGGCGACCTCGCGCACCTGCGTCACCCCGCCGGGCGCGCCGTCGGAGTCGGCCCGGGACACCGTCTGAACCGAGTCGAGGACCAGCAACGAGGGCTCGACCTGCTCGACCTGGCCCAGGACGGCCGCGAGATCGGTCTCGGCGGCCAGGAACAGGCCGTCGGCCATGGCCGCCGTCCGCTCGGCACGTAGGCGCACCTGGGCGGCGGACTCCTCACCGCTGACGTAGAGGGCGCGGCCTGCCGTCGAGGCCCACCTGGCGGCGACCTCGAGGAGCAGCGTGGACTTGCCGACGCCGGGCTCGCCGGCCAGCAGGACGACGGCACCCTGCACGAGGCCGCCGCCGAGGGCACGGTCGAGCTCGTCGACGCCGGTGGGCCGGGACCGTGCGGCCTCGAGCCCGACCGCACCGATCGGGCGGGCCGCCTGCGACACGGGTGCGGGAGCCAGCGTGCCGGCGCGTGCGGCACCGACCTCGTCGAGGCTGCCCCACTCCTGGCACTCCCCGCAGCGCCCGACCCACTTGGACGTGGACCAGCCGCACTCGCCGCACCGGTAGGCCGAGGCCGTCTTCGCCATGGCTGCCACCGTAGGGGCGCCGACCGACAGCGTCGGCGCACCGCGTCCGCCGGTCCATCTCAGAAGCGGTGCCAGAACAGGTGGACCGCGTAGTCGACGCTGGTGCCTGCGTGTTCGGCGAGGACGGCCTCGGCGATGTCCTGGGCGAACTCGATCCGCACGACCGCCTCGAACGCCGCCCAGTCCGGCTGTTCCCAGGTGATGTCGAGCGGCACGCGGTGCCATCCCTGCCTCGCCCAGAACCGCTCGACCGCGGCCGGGTCGTGCCGCGGCAGTGAGCGGCGGAACCAGGTGCCGAACGTCGAGCGCGAGGCGTCGTTGTCCACGACGAACGCGGTGCCGCCCCGGCGGACCGCGCGCGCAAGCTCGCCGAGTCCCGGCTCGCAGCCCGGTCCGAAGAAGTAGGCCCAGCGGGCATGGGCGACGTCCACGGTCGCGTCGGGCACGGGCAGGGCCTGTGCCGTCCCGGGCCGCACTTCGGTCCGGTCCTGCTGCCGGGGCTCCAGGGCCCGCACCCGCTCTCGGGCCCTGGCCGCCGTCGGCGCGTGCGGCTCGACGCCGACGACGCGTGCCGCCGTGGAGGCGAACCTGGCGAGGTGGAAACCCGTGCCACAGCCGATGTCCAGGACGGTCTGACCGGCCCAGTCGTGAACCTCGCGCATCGCCGCTTCGATCATGCCGGCACGGTCGACCCCGCGGTTCTCGGCCTCGTAGACATCCGGGTGCCTCCAGATGTTCGGGCTCGGGATCACGTCGCCTCGGCGAATCATGCGGCCGCCCTCGCCGCCCCATGATCATGTCGATTCTGCCGCCCGTGCGGGCAGCGAAATCGACATGATCATGGGGAAGGGGAGGGATCCGCCGGCGCGCGACGAAGGGCGTCGGCCGTTGCGGGATGGACCAGGAGCGGCAACTGCGCCGACAGGTGTGCCGCACAGTGCCGAGTGAGCTCGACGTAGGCCGCATCTCCGATCAGCGCCCGCAGCTCGGGCTCGCAGGACACGTACACGGGTTCGGCGCCCACATGCGCTTCGGCCGAGCTGCTGCAGTACCAATCCATGTCGTGGCCGCCCGGTCCCCACGCTCGCCGGTCGTACTCGCCGATGGTGATCTCCAGATAGGACGTGCCGTCGGGCCGCTTGGCGTCGCGGTAGGCCCGGCGGATCGGCAGCTGCCAGCAGACGTCGGGCTTCGTCTCCAGGGGATGTCGTCCCGTGCGAAGTGCGTAGGCGTGCAGTGCACAGCCGGCCCCACCGGCGAAGCCGGGGCGGTTGAGGAAGACGCACGCACCGTCGACGACCCGCGTCTTCCGCTCGCCTTCGTCGTCCTTCTCGATGATGCCGTCGCGGACGCCCTCCTCGCGTAGCTGCCAGTCTTCGGGTCCGAGGCGGGCGGCGAAGCGCCGCACGCGCTTCTCGTCCTTGCGGTCGGCGAAGTGGGCGCCGTGCGTGCAGCACCCGTCGTCGGGACGGTCCGCGTAGACGCCGTGGCACCCGCGACCGAAGATGCACGTCCACCGGGAGGTGAGCCAGGTCAGGTCGCAGCGCAGCACCTGGTCGGCGTCCGCGGGATCCGAGAACTCCACCCAGGCCCTCGCGACGTCCAAGGGCGTCTCCACAACCCGAGCCTAGGCCCGCCGAAACGTGGGCGAGCGGGCCGGGGCGACCGATATCTGACCGCGCCACGTCGGTGAGCCGGGGCCGGATCTGCTCGTTCGGACAGGGCCGCATCCCACTGCCCCGGACTGCCCGGTCGCGATCGATCGACCGTCGGTCATGGAGTGACGGTAGCGTCGTCGCATGCGGCTCGCCGTCCTCGACGTGGGCTCGAACACCGTGCACCTGTTGCTGGTCGACGCCTATCCCGGTGCCCACCCACTGCCGGCCTACAAGCACAAGACCGAGTTGCTGCTGGCCGAACTGCTCGACGACAAGGGTCGGGTCACGAGCGACGGCATCGACCGCCTGGTCGCGTTCTGCGCGGAGGCGCTCGAGATCGCCGAGGACAAGGGGGCGGAGTCGATGCTCGCGTTCGCGACGTCGGCGCTGCGGGAAGCGGCCAACGGCGACAAGGTGATCGAACGGGTCCGGGAGAAGACCGGGCTCGACCTGAGTGTGCTCGAGGGCGAGGACGAAGCGCGCCTGACCTTCCTGGCCGTCCGACGGTGGTACGGCTGGTCCAGCGGGCGCCTGCTCTGTCTCGACATCGGTGGCGGCTCGCTCGAGGTCGCGGTGGGCATCGATGAGGACCCCGACGCCGCCATCTCGCTGCCGTTGGGTGCCGGGCGGCTCACCCGCACCTGGTTCACCGGAGACCCGCCGGCCAAGTCCGAGGTCCGCGACCTGCGCCGGCGCGTCCGGGCCCAGGTGGCGTCGGCGGTCGGCGCCGTCAACCGCTTCGGTCGGCCGGACAAGGCGGTCGCGACGAGCAAGACGTTCCGTTCGATCGCCCGGGTGGCAGGAGCGGCACCGTCGGACGAGGGCCCGTACGTCCGCCGGACACTCGGGCGGGACGCCGTCGCGGACCTTGTCTCCAGATTCGCCGGGATGGACGCCGCGGCGCGATCCCGGCTACCCGGTGTCTCGACGAAGCGGGCCCCGCAGCTGCTGGCCGGTGCGATCGTGGCCGACGCGGCCATGGATCTGTTCGAGGTCGAGTCGTTGGACATCTGCCCCTGGGCGTTGCGGGAAGGGGTCATCCTCCGGCGCCTGGACAACCTGCCCGAGACCGGCACCGAGCGTGGGTCATAGCGCGGGCCATGGTGGTCGCCACCTCGTGACGGACTGTCACTGTCACCCATCCCCTGGGGTTCGTTCCGTGTCGACGGCACTCACGACGACGAGGGGGCGCCCACGCCGTGGTCAGTCGTACCGGCCCCGCGCTCGGCGTCGCGCTGCTGGTCGGGGCCGGCGCCAACGCGGTCGCGGACCCCGACGGTTTCCCGCTCGCCGCGACGGCGGACGCCGCCGACACCTTCGGGGGCAGGCTTACCGGTGGCTCGACGAGAACGGATCGGCGTTCGGATGGCACAACCCGCCGTGGGCGCGTGCCGACGGATCCAAACCCGAACCCTGGCACTGGGAGTTCGACCCGTCTCTGATCGGCTGACCCGCCTACTCTGAGACCCGTGACCGAACCACGTCGGCGCCCGTCGGAGGTGTTGCGCATTCCCGATGCGCCGGTCGGGCTGTCGACGGCGTCGGTGTACCCCCAGAGCGCCACAGTGGCGTTTGAGATGGCCGAGACGCTCGGCTACGACGGGGTGGAGGTCATGGTCTGGACCGACCCGGTCAGCCAGGACATCGACCAGGTCGAGGACCTGGCACAACGGCACCAGCTTCCGCTTCTGTCGATACACGCGCCCTGCCTGCTCATCACGCAACGGGTCTGGTCGGCCGATCCCTGGGAACGGCTCACCCGCACCGTCGACGCAGCCCGCCGCCTCGGCGCACCGACCGTCGTGGTCCACCCGCCGTTTCGCTGGCAGCGCGACTACGCCCGCCGCTTCGTCGGCGGCGTGGCCGAGTTGGAGAAGGAGACCGGCGTCGCGATCGCTGTCGAGAACATGTACCCGTGGCGCGCGGCCGGACGGGAGATCGCGGCCTACGCGCCTGACTGGGATCCCACCGACGAGCCCTACGCGCACAACACGCTGGACCTCTCCCACACCGCGGTGTCCGGCTCGGACGCCCTGGCAATGGCCGATGCGCTCGGCGACCGGCTGGCCCACGTCCACCTCGCCGACGGCACGGGCTCGCCGCGCGACGAGCACCTGGTCCCGGGCCGCGGCAACCAGCCCTGTGCCACGCTGCTCGAGCGGCTCGCGCAGCGCGGGTGGTCGGGCGCGATAGTGGTCGAGGTCGGCACCCGGCGGGCGCGGACCCCGGATGAGCGAGAGGCCGACCTTGCCGAGGCGCTGGCCTTCGCTCGGCTCAACCTGGCCTCGGCGCTGGTCGACACGGCCTTCGCGGTCGGCTCCGACGGCACCGCCGAGCAGGTGCTCCGGGGGTCGATCCCGTGAACGTCCCCATGATCATGTCGAGTTTGCAGCCGTATGCGGGGGCAAAGTCGACATGATCAAGGGAGCGGTATCAGGGCGCGCACGGCGGCGCGGCCCGGCCGGACGCCGTCCCGGAGGGCCCGACACCCGGGGTGAGATCCTGACGGCCGCCCGGGCCGAGTTCGGCGAGCGTGCGTACGACAGGGCCTCGATCCGGGCCATAGCCGGTCGGGCGGGCGTCGACCCGGCGCTGGTGCACCACTACTTCGGCACCAAGGAGCAACTGTTCCTCGAGGCGATGGAGGTCCCGTTCGCACCGGCGGAGGTCGCCGGCGAGATCTTCTCGGGGTCGATGGACGACGTCGGCGAGCGGGCAGTCCGCACCTTCTTCGCGGTGTGGGGCGATCCGGTACGCCGTGCACCAGTTCTGGCCATGCTGCGATCGGCCATGAGCAACGAGGTGGCGGCTGCGCTGCTCCGGCAGTTCGCGCAGCGGACCATCCTCACCAGGGTCGTCGCGGGGCTGGAGATGCCAGACCGGGAACTCCGAGTCGAGGCGGCGGTCTCGCATCTGATCGGCCTGGCCCTGATGCGCTACGTGGTCAAGCTCGAACCGCTCGCGTCCCTGCCGGACGAGGACGTCGTCGCACTCGTCGGACCGGTGCTCCAGCGCTACTTCGACGCGTGAGCCTCGTCGTTCGCGACTTGTGGCGGGCTTGGAACGTCTCGGCGACGGTTGAGACGTGTGAAACCCGCCACAAGATGGGGGACGGGCTTGACGGCGGGCATGCGCCGGAGAATTATTCAACGTGTGATGAATTATCTCCATGGTAACGCCGCAACGGCACGATCGGGCCAGGAAGAGACCGGGGACGCCATCCGGATCGACGGGCTGCGCGTCGTGCGTGGCAGCCGCGTGGTGCTCGACGACTTCGACCTGACGGTGCGCCGGGGCTCGCTGACCGGATTGCTGGGACCGTCCGGTTCGGGTAAGTCGACGCTGATGCGCGCGATCGTCGGGGTCCAGCAGGTTGCCGGCGGCCGGGTCGACGTGCTCGGCCTCCCGGCCGGATCGCCGCCGCTGCGTCATCGGGTCGGCTACCTGACCCAGACGCCCAGCGTCTACGGCGATCTGACGGTCCGGGAGAACCTCCGATTCTTCGCCGCCGTTCTCGGCACGACACGTGCCTCCGTGGACCGGACGATCGAGCAGGTCGATCTCGCCTCACACGCCGACGACTTGGTGAACAACCTCTCGGGAGGGCAGGAGTCGCGGGCGTCGCTCGCCGTCGCTCTGCTCGGCGAGCCTGAGCTGCTCGTGCTCGACGAGCCCACGGTCGGCCTCGACCCGGTGCTGCGCCGAGACCTGTGGACGCTGTTCAACACGCTCGCCGACGAGGGCGTCACGCTCCTCGTCTCCAGCCACGTCATGGACGAGGCCGAGCGATGCCCACGCCTCCTGCTCCTGCGTGAAGGGGAGGTGCTGGCCGACGATACGTTGCCCGGCCTGCTCGAGAGCACCGGCGCTCCCGACGCCGAGCACGCGTTCCTTCAGCTGATCGACCAGGGAGCCCGCCGATGAACGCCCGCATCACCCTCGCCACGGCGCGACGCGTGCTCACGCAGCTCCGCCACGACCCACGCACGCTGGCGATGCTCCTGTTCGTGCCGTCCGTGCTCATGACCCTCCTGTGGTGGGTGTACGACGGAGGGCCGATCTTCGACCTGATCGGACCCGCTCTGCTCGCCCTGTTCCCGTTCGTCGTCATGTTCCTCGTGACCTCGGTCGCCACACTGCGTGAGCGCACGTCGGGAACGCTGGAGCGACTGCTGACGCTGCCGATGGGCAAGCTGGACTTCCTGCTCGGCTACGCGCTGGCCTTCGGGCTGATGGCGATCTCCCAGGCGTTGATCGCCGCAACCCTGGCGGTTGCCGTGCTGGGTATGGACGTGGCGGGCCCGACCTGGTTACTCGTGACCGTCGCCGTCCTCGACGCCCTCCTCGGCGTGGCGCTCGGCCTGTTCGTCAGCGCCTTCGCCGCGACCGAGTTCCAGGTCGTCCAGTTCATGCCCGCCATCGTGCTGCCGCAGTTCCTGCTGTGCGGGTTGCTGGTCCCGAGGGACGAGCTGCCTGCCGTGCTCAGCGCGGTGTCCGATGTCCTCCCGCTGTCGTACGCGGTCGACGCGATGCGCGAGGTGCAGGCAGAGGTCGAGCCGGCCGTCTGGGGGTACGCCGCGATCATCGCCTGTTTCGCGATCGGCCTGCTCACGCTCGGAGCCGCCACCCTCCGCCGCCAGACGCCGTGACCGCCGGTAAAGGCGTGCGTTGCGCGGCATCCGCGCGGCGTACCGTAGCCTGACCGCGGGCCGGGACGGACGAGGAGGTCGATCGGCGTGCTGGGGCGGGTGCTGTTGGGTGTCTCGCGCAGTGAGCGGCTGCGAAACCTGGTCGAGAAGGCGCCGATCTCGCGGGACGTCGTCGCCCGGTTCATCGCCGGCGCCGAGACCGAGGACGCGGTGCGCGCCACCCGAGAACTCGTCGCCGACGGCCTGACCGCGACGATCGACCATCTCGGCGAGGACACCGAGGACCGGGTGCAGGCCGAGGATGCCGCGGCGGCCTACGTGGCCCTGCTCAAGGGCCTGGACGAGGCCGGGCTCACCTCGTCCGCCGAGGTCTCGGTCAAGCTGTCGGCTGTCGGACAGGTCCTGGTGGGCGACGGCGAACGGATCGCCCTGGACAACGCACGAGAGATCTGCCGGGCGGCCGCGGACGTGGGCACGAGCGTGACGCTGGACATGGAGGACCACACCACCACCGACTCGACGCTGTCGATCCTCAGGGACCTGCGCGCCGACTTCCCGTCGACCGGCGCCGTGCTGCAGGCATACCTGCACCGCACCGAGGGTGACTGCCGCCTCCTCGCCCATGCCGGCTCGCGGGTGCGGCTGTGCAAGGGCGCCTATAACGAACCGGCAAGCGTCGCCTACCAGGAGGCCAACGACGTCGACCGCTCGTACGTTCGCTGCATGAAGGTCCTCCTGGCCGGCGAGGGATACCCCATGATCGCCACTCATGATCCGCGGCTGATCGAGATCGGCGGGTCGCTCGCGGCGCGCTACCGCCGAGAGCAGGGCAGCTACGAGTACCAGATGCTCTACGGCGTCCGGCCCGACGAGCAGCGCCGGTTGGCGAGGTCGGGCGAGACGGTCCGCGTCTACGTTCCCTACGGCCACCAGTGGTACGGCTACATGATGCGTCGGCTGGCGGAACGTCCCGCCAACGTGATGTTCTTCCTGCGTTCGCTGGCGGGCCGGAAATGAGCGTCGCGATCCTCGGCGCCGGCGTCATGGGCGAGACGCTCCTGTCGGGACTGCTGCGGGCCGGGCGGCGGGCCGAGGACCTGCTCATCAGCGAGCGCCGCACCGAGCGCAGCAAGGAACTCGAGGAGCGCTACGGCGTCGACGTCGTGGACAACCCGACCGCCGCCCGGCGCGCTGACACGCTGGCACTGGTCGTCAAGCCCCAGGACATGGGCCTCCTGCTGAGTGAGATCGCCGACCATGTCCGGCCCGGGCAGCTGGTCGTCTCCCTCGCGGCAGGCATCACGACGCGCTACATCGAGTCGCGGTTGCCCGACGGCGTCGCGGTCGTCCGGGTCATGCCCAACACACCTGCTCTGGTGGACGAGGGAATGGCGGCGATCTCGGCCGGTTCGCGGTGCGACGAGGGTCATCTGCACGAGGCCGAGCAACTCCTGGCGGCCACCGGCAAGGTCCTGCGCGTCCCGGAGAAACAGCAGGACGCGGTCACCGCGATCTCCGGGACCGGTCCGGCCTACGTCTTCTTCGTCGTCGAGGCGATGATCGAGGCCGGCGTGCACCTGGGGCTGCCGCGGGCAACGGCCACCGAACTGGTCGTCCAGACCGTGGTCGGCTCGGCCAAGCTGCTGCGGGAGACCGGCGAGCACCCGACAGTGCTTCGCGAGCGGGTCACCTCCCCCGCCGGCACCACCGCGGCAGCGTTGCGGCTGCTCGAGGAGGGCAAGGTCCGGGCCGACTTCCTGGCGGCGATCGAGGCGGCGCGCGACCGGTCACGCGCTCTCGCCGCCGCCGGCGATGAATGACGAGATCGGGGCCGTCCGGGTCGGACCCGATGACTGGGCGGTATGGCGGGACATGCGCCTCAGGGCTTTGCAGGACGCACCCACCGCGTTCGGCTCCACCTATGAAAGCCAGGTGGGGCGAACCGAGCAGCAGTGGAGGGATCGGCTTCATCCTGCGAACGGCCTGACCTGCCTGTCGATGCTCCACGGTCGGATCGTCGGGATGGCTGCGGGCCACCCCGAGGGCGACGGGGTCGTCGAACTGATCTCCATGTGGGTCTCGCCCGATGCCCGCAGGCGGGGCGTGGGTGACGCACTCGTCGACGAAGTCGTGCGCTGGGCCCGGGAGCAGCACGCCGACGCCGTCCAGTTGTGGGTGACGCGCGGTAACGACTCGGCCGAGCGGCTCTACGCCCGGCACGGGTTCGTCCGCACCGGGGCTGTCCAACCCCTTCCGTCCAATCCCGCCCTCGACGAGATCGCGATGCGACTCCGTCTCGGGGTCGGGGGTTCGTCGGCGCCCGGCCCGGTGTGAGAAGAACGCCGCTCCGGACGTCGACGAACCCGATCCCGGTGCCCCGCGGCCCGGCGTGATCGTTGAACCGCTGCTGGGCCTGCAACCCCAGCAAGGGTTCAACGACAGTGCGGAAATGGTCCGGACTCCGTGAACATCGACGATATGGCCGACAAGGCTCGCCCCGCACACACCGGACTGCTGGCCGCGGGTATCCCGATAGTCGAGCATCTCTGCCGCCTCGGCCACTGCCCACGAGTTGCTTCCGGTTCCACGCCGCCGCGCCCGCGGTCGAGGGCTTCGGCACGTTCACCGTGCGTGCCTACGCCGTCATCGGCACCTGAGGCGCTCGCGAGCGCCCTCGCCCGCCGCGAACCGGTGAGCATGTCTAAGGTCGAAGGTATGGAGTCGGTGCACGTCGTCTGGGACGACTCACTGACTCGATACGACTTCGGACCTTCGCACCCGATGAGCCCGGTTCGGCTCGACCTGACCATCCGCCTCGCCCGTGCGCTCGGTGTGCTCGACCACGCCAACGTCGACGTCGTCGCTCCTCACGTCGCGGGTGACGATCTGCTCACCAGCGTCCACACGCCGGAGCTCGTCGCAGCGGTGCGCCGCGGAACGTACGACCCCGACCACGGCCTCGGCACCGAGGACAACCCGTGCTTCGCCTCGATGCACGAGGCCAGCGCGACGATCGTCGGCGGCTCGGTCGACGCCGCGCTCGCGGTCTGGGAGGGACGCGTGGCGCACGGGGTGAACATCACCGGCGGCCTGCACCACGCCATGCCGGACCGGTCGTCTGGGTTCTGCGTGTACAACGACGTGGCGGTCGCGGTCAGGGCCCTGCTCGACGCCGGCGTGCAGCGGGTCGGGTACGTCGACGTCGACGTCCATCACGGCGACGGGGTGCAGGCGATCTTCTACGACGACCCCCGGGTGCTGACCATCAGCCTGCACGAGAGCCCACGCACGCTGTTCCCTGGTACGGGGTACCCGGACGAGGTGGGCGCACCCGGCGCCGAGGGCAGTGCCGTCAACGTGGCGCTGCCCCCCGGGACGACCGATGCCGGATGGCTCCGCGCGTTCCACGCGGTCGTGCCGCCGCTGCTGCGTTCGTGGCGGCCGCAGATGCTCGTGACCCAACACGGGTGCGACAGCCATGTCGAGGACCCCCTCGCGCACCTGGCGCTGACCGTGGACGGCCAGCGTGCGTCGTATGCGGCTCTGCATGGCCTGGCCCATGAGCTCTGCTCGGGCCGGTGGCTGGCCACGGGTGGTGGCGGATACGCGCTCGTCGACGTCGTGCCGCGGGCGTGGACCCACCTGCTCGCCGAGGCGGCAGGGGCGCCGGTCGATCCCGAGACGGAGGTGCCCGCATCGTGGCGCGAACACGTCACGATCAGGTTCGGGAGACGGGGACCCGCCCGGATGACCGACGGCAACGCCGCGGAGTACGACGACTGGTCGTCGGGCTACGACCCCGGGGACTGGCTCGACCAGGCCGTCGTGGCCACCCGCAAGGCGGTCTTCCCATGGCATGGCATCGATCCTGGTTGGTGACCTCCCTTCCCCATCAGTCACATGCGCATCTACGATGCGGACACGCGGTGTTCACGGATCGCGCTGTCGAAGGCGCGACGGGCACGGCGCGGAGGTCGGGTGCGATGAGCACGAAGGGGCAAGGTGGGGGTCTCGGAGAGGTGAGGTTCCTCACCGTTGCCGAGGTGGCGTCCGCGATGCGAGTCTCGAAGATGACCGTCTACCGGCTGGTACACGCCGGGACCCTGCCGGCCATCCAGGTCGGCCGGTCCTTCCGGATTCCCGAGCAGGCCGTGTCCGACTACCTGCGCGACTCGTACGTCCAGGCCGGCTGAGCGCTCTCGCGAACCGGCGCGGCCCCACAGGCGGGTAGGCTTGCGCCGGGACGCGCGGGCGGTGGTCCGCGCCATCGACCGGTGTCGCGGGCTCTCTGCCCGCGAACTCGAGAGCGCACTACCGACGAGCGAGGGTGCCCTGTGGGCTCAGTGATCAAGAAGCGCCGCAAGCGAATGGCGAAGAAGAAGCATCGCAAGCTGTTGCGCAAGACACGCGTTCAGCGACGGCGCCAGGGCAAGTGAGGGAGCAGTCCGTTCGCCGGGTCCGAGAACGCCGAGCGAGGGAGGGCCGGTGTCGCGGGTCGTCATGGTGACGGGGGTCGCGCGCTATCTCGGCGCGCGCTTCGCCCGCCTGCTCGCCGACGACCCCGAGGTCGACCGGGTCGTCGGCGTCGACGTCATCCCGCCCACCCACGACATCGGCCGCAGCGAGTTCGTCCAGGCCGACATCCGCAACCCTGTTGTCGCGAAGGTGATCGCCCGAGCCAAGGTCGACACCGTCGTCCATATGAGCGTCTTGGCCACCCCGCTCGACGCAGGAGGGCGCACGCCGCAGAAGGAGATCAACGTCATCGGGACGATGCAGCTCCTCGCGGCGTGCCAGAAGTCCTCGACGGTGAGCCGTGTGGTCGTCAAGTCCTCGACCACCGTCTACGGAGCCAGCCCGCGAGACCCCGCCATGTTCACCGAGGACATGGCGCCGAAGGTGCTGCCGCGGTCCGGGTACGCGAAGGACTCGGTCGAGGTTGAGGGGTACGTGCGGGGATTCTCGCGTCGCCGTCCCGACGTCCACGTCACGATGCTCCGTTTCGCGAACTTCATGGGCCCTACGGTGCGGACGCCGCTGACCGAGTACTTCACGCTGCCGGTGCTGCCCGTCGTTCTGGGGCACGACGCCAGGCTGCAGTTCATCCACGAGGACGACGGGCTGGCGGCCCTTCGCCTCGCGACCGTGGAAGATCACCCGGGCACGTTCAACGTCGCCGGTGACGGCATCCTCATGCTGAGCCAGGCAGCGCGAAGAGCGGGCCGCCCGGTGCTTCCGGTGCCCGGGCTCGCGTCCTCGGTGGTCGGCGAGATGATGAAGCGGGCAAAGATCGCCGACTTCTCGCCCGAGCAGATCCGATTCCTCACCTACGGCCGCGGAGTCGACACGACCCGCATGCGCAAGCAGTTCGGCTTCCGGCCGACACACACCACCGCCCAGGCGTACGCGGCCTTCGTCGACGCACGCAGCCGCAACGGCGTGCTCGACCGCGATCGGGTGGGCTCCGTCGAGCAGATGCTCGTCGGCGCGCTGAAGCGGACCGGTTCCGATGGCTGAGCGGTCGGCGAGTCAGGCCGCCCGAACCGATTCCGCGGCTGCGGAGCGGGCAGCGACGCGCGCGCGCTCCAAGCCGAACCAACCGACGGACGGCGCCCGCCGAGTCGAAGCCGGCGACGGCGCCCGCCGGGGCAAGCCCGTTCCGAACGTGCGGCGGGTCACGCCCGCAACCGCCGCCCGCCGGGTCAAGCCCGCGCCGGCGCGAGGCCGGACGAC